>JASBRM010000254.1 GCA_030149405.1 Neptuniibacter sp.
GAACAACAGTATTGTTAACTTTGGTAATGCTGGGGTTCACTGCAGCCAATTTGGCATCAGCTCATCACAGCTTTGCCATGTTTGATCGGGATACAGAAGAAGTAATATCGGGGGAAGTGGTACGCTGGGCTTTTAATAGCCCACATGTGGCTCTTTATATCAGAGATGAAGCTGGAACAGTCTTTGCCTTCGAGGGTGCTGCTCCTCCCCGCATGATTGAAAGTACACCATCCATGACAGGCTTCACTTTTCAGCCTGGTGATCAGGTGACCGTAGTCCAGTGTCCTCTTCGTGACGGCAGAAATGGTGGGGCGGTTGGCCTGGTGTTGAAAGATGGTGTCTGGTATGACCCCAGTGATGGAGGCTGTGGAGCTGACAAGGAAGCCTGGCAGGGTTGGTATGCCAAAGGCTATATGTCCAAGCAGGAAGCCATGGATGCCGGTGAAATGGCACCATAACTGATATTAACAGCCGAGCAACAAAGGCTTCTTCAATTAGTTTCTTCTAATAGAAGAAGCCTTCTCCTCAAAAAAATTAAGAGTTTTTCCTTTGCCGCTTAGCAAGAAAAGCACATGCTAAATTTTAATATCCGCTGGATTCACGCAATTGTGCTGTTTGTCGTCACAAGCTCAGTTTATGCAGCAAATTTTACCTACGATGGCGTAAACAGACGGGATCCGTCGAACGAACTTGAACAGCTCACTATAAATGCCACAGGTGAGATCTACTGTGTTGAGGCGAAAACCGGACAGTTAAAGGCAACCACAGGTTTCTTATTGGACCTGGGCGAAGGCAGTGAACAACCGCTATTGATTACTTCAGGTCATACATTTAAAGATATTAAAGATGATGAATTTCACAGTGATTGCCGGATACGGCCCTATGGTTCTGATCAGGAATTTCCGCTTCAGAATAATTTTGCTGGCGATCTGGCTCAGGTAAATCCGGCAGATTTCATCAAGAATGACTGGGGTCTGAGCATTCTGCCTGCTGAAGCACTTGCTGCAATGAACACAATCGCACTGAGTCATAGAACTTATGAGCAGATTTACCGCCTGCTTCAGGCTGGGCTTGGAGAAATTAAGTTTTATGGAGGAAATCAGATTCCAGAAGAAGGTAAGGCACGTATACAGGTATCTGACAATTGCTCGATCTGGCAACCTACGCCAAGAGCGCTCCTCGGTGCTGGTCATTCCATTTACACGAATTGCGACGCAACAGGTTCTAGCTCCGGCGGAGTATTGGTACTAGAGCTGTATGACGGCAGTGTTGAGGCCATTGGCATCATGTTTGGTGCCATACACTCCGTCAGAACAGTCAATCAGTTACTGGGTGATCAGGTAGATAGCATGACAATTGCTGATATTGAGCATGCCATTCATATTATCCCCAGTCCGGAAACCATCATAAATATTGCTGTTCCGCTGATTTCTGATATGCGGGAGCGTAAATTTAACGCGCTATTCAACGAATTTTCGGGTTTATGAACCGCTTTTAGCAGAAATACCTCAATAGCCTGAAAATATTCACTTTCAGGGCTATACAATGCTTGACAGTCGTATAGCTCATCCTTACAATTTGCGCTCTTTTTTTCTCGGTAGGAAAGGGTTCGCCCTGTCCAAGCCCATAAAAAGAGTTCTTTAACAATATACAGGAGATGTTGGTCGCATGCAGAACCAGCGAATCAGAATCAGGCTTAAAGCCTTTGATCATGGGCTTATTGATAAGTCTACTCTGGAAATAGTAGATACTGTAAAACGCACAGGCGCGCAGGTAAAAGGACCTATTCCTTTGCCTACCCGTAAAGAGCGATTTACTGTGCTGATTTCACCGCACGTAAATAAAGATGCGCGTGACCAGTATGAAATTAGAACGCATAAACGTCTTCTGGATATTGTAGAGCCAACGGAAAAAACCGTTGATGCTCTGATGAAACTGGATTTGGCTGCCGGTGTTGAAGTGCAGATAAGTCTGGGTTAAGAATTTCAAGGGTGTCAGGGTTATGACTCTGACACCTTTTTTATAAGAAGCAGTAGTGTCTGCCTTTCATAAGCTGGCACTTTAAATACAACAAGTAGTTATCCCCGGCAAACTTTACGAAGTCTGGTGAGGGATGCAAAACATAACATGGTGTAATGCGTAAGCAGCCATAGTGGGTTAAAGCCCCATACACGATGAGGTTAATATAATGTCGATTGGCTTAGTCGGTCGAAAAAGCGGAATGACCCGCATTTTCACCGAGACAGGGTCCTCTATACCCGTAACAGTTGTGGAAGTACTTCCCAACCGAGTAACGCAGGTCAAAACTGTAGAAACTGATGGCTATAGTGCTATTCAGGTTACTGCTGGTTCGGTCAAGGCTTCGCATGTCTCTAAATCTGAAGCAGGTCATTTCTCCAAAGCCGGAGTTGATGCTGGCCGTGGTCTATGGGAATTTCGTGCTGAAGCAGCAGAACTCAATGAACAGGAAATTCTGGCTGGTTCTGAACTAACTGTTGAGAAGTTTGAGGCAGGTCAGAAAGTTGATGTGACCGGCACTTCAAAAGGTAAAGGCTTTCAGGGTGTTATCAAGCGCTATAACTTCCGTATGCAGGATGCGACTCATGGTAACTCTCTATCCCACAGAGCGCCGGGTTCTATTGGTCAATGCCAGACTCCAGGTCGTGTTTGGAAAGGCAAGAAAATGGCCGGACAGATGGGTAATGTCAGATCAACGACTCAGGGTTTGGAAGTCGTTAAAGTCGACGTTGAAAATAATCTGCTGATGATCAAAGGTGCGGTACCTGGAGCAACAGGTGCTGATGTGATCATTTCTCCAGCAGTCAAAACCAAGTCTTCAAGGGGGTAGGCAATGGATATTAATGTTGCAGCACCTGGTAAGAAGACCAGCAAAAAAGTTTCAGTTTCTGATGAAAGCTTCGCTAAAGAATTTAATGAAAGCCTTGTTCATCAGGTAGTAGTAACCTATATGGCGGGTGCACGCCAGGGTTCTGTTAAGCAAAAAACACGCTCTGAAGTTAATGGTGGCGGTAAGAAACCATGGCGTCAAAAAGGAACTGGCCGCGCGCGTTCGGGAACCACAAGAAGCCCGATCTGGCGTTCCGGTGGTGTTACTTTTGCTGCAAGACCTCAAGATCACTCCAAGAAGATCAATAAAAAAATGTATCGTGGCGCACTTCGATGCATCCTTTCAGAATTAATCCGTCAAGAAAGACTCCTTATCGTAGATGATTTCACTCTTGAAGATCACAAGACCAAAGGTCTGGTGCAAAAACTTTCCGAGTTTGATTTAAAAGATGTGCTTATTGTCAGCGAGGAAGTCGACAAAAACTTATATCTGGCATCACGCAACCTTTATAAGGTTGATGTCCGCGATGCAGCGGCGGTTGATCCTGTCAGCCTGATTGGTTTTGACAAGGTTCTGATGACAGTGCCTGCATTGAAGAAAGTAGAGGGGATGTTGGCATGAACCAGGAACGTATTTTAACCATTATTCTTGGGCCGCATATCTCTGAGAAAACATCGATTATTTCTGAAGAAAATAATCAGGTGACTTTCAAGGTGGCCAGTGATGCAACCAAACCTGAAATCAAAGAAGCTGTAGAAAGCCTGTTTGATGTGCAGGTGAAAGATGTACAGATTTTAAATGTTAAAGGTAAAACCAAAAGAACGGCGCGCGGAAAAATTCGCAGCCGATCCGATTGGAAAAAAGCCTATATCAGATTAGAGCAGGGTCAAGAAATTGATTTTGCTGAATTGGGT
>JASBRM010000262.1 GCA_030149405.1 Neptuniibacter sp.
TGCGAAAACGCTAATGACAGCTCGTATGCATCCACCCCAAGTCGCCAGCATACCCCGGCTCCATCAGGCATAACATCTTATGACCCTGTTAATCCGACAAAAACTTCATCAGATGTAGCGGTTCAGCAGCAAGTGATTGGTGATGAATGGCAATGCGCTGCAAACAGCAAAAACGAATGGGAGTGCCAGAAGGCCGAGATCTTCGCATCTGCTTTACCACTCAATACAGTTTCTGAAGAGCAAGCTGCCGTTCAGCAATATATCACTGAGAACCCTTATTCAAAGCTTGATTGGGTTTACTATCAAAACCGCAGTAATCAGCAATGTGCAGGGCAATACCTCGAACCTCAATTCCCTGTATTCGGGGACGAAGATCTCGCTGAACCACCTCTGTATCTGGAAGCCGCCCAGTCTTCATCCGTTATAGGTGGCTTAACGCAACTACAGGGTGGCGTTAATATGCGTCAGGGCTCACGCAGAGTGAGCTCAATAAGCGCAGAGGTTGATCAAGTTACCAATAAAGCCAGACTGGAAGGTGATGTCAGATATCGTGAACCTGGGTTATTAATGCTCAGTGATAATGCACAGATTGATACTGTCACAAACGAAGCTATCTTCAGTAATGCTGAATTTGTGATGCATGACGAAAACATGCGTGGCACAGCTGAACGAATCATTCATCTGGAAGATGAGCGAATTCGTTTAGAGCAAGGCAAATACACTTACTGCCCACCTTTCAGTGAAGCCTGGGGGCTGGAAGCTGAAAGTACCGTTTTAAATAGAGAAGAAGGTGTCGGCGTCGCTGAAGATGCAGTGCTTCGGATAGCCGGCGTACCTGTTATTTATACTCCTTATTTTAGCTTCCCGTTGGATGATACGAGAAAATCAGGCTTTCTTGCTCCTAGCCTAAGCTATGGTGATGAGAGCGGGATTGACCTGGCTGTTCCATATTATTTCAACATCGCCCCAGATATGGACGATACCTTTACCCCAAGGTACATCTCTGACCGCGGATTGCTTCTACAAAATGAATTCCGCTACCTGAACAAATGGTCGATGAATGAGCTGAATACTGCCTACCTTCCAGACGATGATGCCTATAATGATGATCGCTGGCTTCTAGCATTCGATCACACTGGAAAATTCGCCAAAAACTGGACTACGAGAGTTGATTATACGTCTGTCAGTGATGATGAGTATTTTGAAGACCTGACTTCGGATCTGGACGTGCAACGTGAAGACCACCTTGATCAGAATGCTGCGATTGTTTATTCAGGAAATGGCTGGAAAGCTGAGCTAGAAGTGCATGACTATCAAACGATTGACGGTACAGCCCCATATAAGTTGATGCCGCAATTTACTATCTCAGGCCGAGAAAGTTTCCAAAACAACATCAGTCTCAATTATCTGGCGGAACTAAGCCGCTTTGATCGTGATCTTGATGGACTGACTGGAGCTGACCGAGTAGTAGGCGACCGCGTTCACTTTAACCCCTCTCTCGGATTTCTATGGCAACGCCCATGGGGGTATATGAGACCTCGTGTATCTCTGTGGAGTAGTAGCTATTCACTGGATAACCAGCTAACAGGCTTTGAAAGTTCTCCTGATATAAGCGCAGCGATTGCAAGCTTTGACAGTGGTTTATACTTCGACCGCGATCTTTCCAATGGTGGGACTCATACTCTGGAACCACGCTTATTTGCGCTCTTTGTTCCTGAAGAAGATCATAGTGCTGTACCCGATTTTGATACATCCGAATACACATTCAACTATGCTTATCTTTTCCGAGAGAACCGCTTCAGCGGGAAGGATCGTTTGGGTGATGCGGAACAGATATCACTGGGCGTCACCACCCGATATATCACAGCGTCAGGTTTTGAAAAAGCCAATTTCCAGATTGGCCAGGCTTACTATTTCTCTGACCGGGAAGTACAACTCAGTAATGCTACTGCAGCTGAAACCAGCACCCAGAGTGACATAGCAACAAGAGCTACCTGGTATCCAAGTAAAAACACCAAAACATATCTGGACACAATACTGGATAGCAGCGACTATAAAGTTCAGTCCTCAACTCTAGGACTGAAATACAACAGAGATTACGATCATGTTGTTAACTTCCGTTATAGGTTTACTGATTCCAGCAGAGAGCAAGCTGACCTTTCTTATATCTGGCCTGTATCCACTCATTGGACCTCTATGGGCCGTTTGCTTTACGACATCAGAGGCAATGAAATAGAAGAAGCATCACTTGGACTTGAATATGAAAGTTGTTGCTGGAAGGTAAGCCTTGCAGGCCGACATTGGTTGGATGGCACTGAGCCTAATGGCAGCAACAAATATGATTACGGCATTTTCCTGCAACTAACCCTTAAAGGGCTTGGTTCATTTGGCAGCGGAGACAAGGGTTTCCTTGATGACATTATTGGGTATGAAGAGCGTGAAGAACAAAATGAAAACTAAACTTCACAAGTTATTATCACTGGCAGCACTGAGTTTAATGCTACCGACACAAGTAGCTCAGGCAGAAGCAATCCAGCTGGATAGAATTGCTGCCATAGTCAACGATGGCATAGTAATGCAGAGCGAACTTGATCAACGCATTACGATTGTTAAAAACCAACTCCTGGCAAAAAATACGCGGCTACCC
>JASBRM010000265.1 GCA_030149405.1 Neptuniibacter sp.
TTATTGGCATCGAGAATCTGTTGCCAATGATCCGGCCAGTTGTTTTTTAACTTAGCGATCATCCATTCGGGATGATTGAATTGGTATGGATCATCGCTTTGCAGGGACTGCTCTATCTCAGCTTGCTCGCGCTGAAAACGCCTCAAAATGGCATTAATTAGCTTTCCAGAGCCATGCTTATTCAGTTGTTTAGAGGCTTCGACACTTTCATTGATAGCGGCGTGACCGGGTACACGGGTGTGTATAAGTTGGTATAACCCGATTAAAGCTAAGGCCCTGATCTCCATATCTTTATATTTAAAAGGTCGGTTTTGCAGAACCTTTAAAATCGCATTGAGCTGGGGGTAAAAGCGCATGGTGCCATAACACAGTTCCCTGAGTAGTCCGCGATCCTTTTCTGGGCAGCGCTTTTCAACAGCTGAAAACTGGGTATTCAGCGAGCCCTGATTACGTAATAAGGGAGTGAGTACCTGAGCTGCTAATGCTCTGACGTTGGTAGCCATATACTTAACCTAAAACCACGCCTGCGCTGAACTGTTCACGTTTGGAGTTAAGCACGGCTGCAGTGTCCATCGGTTTTTTACCCGGCAACTGAAGTTGGGTGATTCTGATCGCGCCTTTGCCACAGGCGACAACGATGCTTTTCTTATCAGAGGGCAGGATTTCACCTGGATTGCCCTGAGCGTCAACAATCTCGCAACCAAGCAGTTTTATTGCTTCATCGCCAAGTTTGAAGGTAACTGCAATACGTGGGCTGAGTGCTCTGATTTGCAGGTCTATCTGTTCTGCAGATCCATTCCAGTCGATCACACCCTCTTCTTTACTGAGTTTTGATGCGTAAGTGGCGAGTTTATTGTCCTGTGTTTCTGCTGTGGTTGTGCCTTGTTGCAGTTGCTTTAAGGTTGTTACCAGTGCATCGCAGCCAAGATCAGCCAAACGACCGAAGATACTTGCAGCAGTATCTTTAGACTCAATTGGCGTTTTAACAATATGCAGCATGTCGCCGGTATCAAGGCCCTCATCCATTTGCATGATGGTTACCCCGGTTTCTGGGTCTCCTGCAAGCATCGCGCGCTCGATCGGCGCAGCTCCACGCCAGCGGGGAAGAATGGAGCCGTGAACATTGATGCAGCCCAAGCGTGGCGTATCCAGAATAGGTTTAGGTAACAGCATTCCATAAGCCACTACAACCATTACGTCGGCTTGCAGGTTAGCGAGTACTTGCTGTTCTTCGGCGGTTTTGAGTGTTTCGGGCTGAAAAACGGGGATGTTATGTGCAATGGCCAGGTCTTTTACCGGCCTTGGAGCCATACGATTTCGTTTGCCCTTTTTATCTGGCTGGGTGTATACGGCAATGACTTCATGTTCTGAATCCAGAATTGCCTGCAGGTTATCTGCCGCAAATTGAGGTGTGCCAGCGAAGACAATACGAAGCGGTTGATCTGACATTAAGAGCTCCAAATAAAAACAGGCCTGCGGCTATGCCTGCAAGCCTGTATAAATTTTTGTGGGCTGTTAGGCCTGTTTTTCCTGCAGCTTATGGATTTTTTCCAGCTTGGACTTGATGCGATTGCGCTTTAGCATGGACAGGTAATCAACAAACAGCTTACCGTTCAGGTGATCCAGCTCGTGTTGGATACAGACAGCCAGAAGGCCTTCGGCTTCAAGCTCATAAGCTTCACCATTATAATTCATAGCTTTAAGCAGGATTTTCTGTGGACGGCTGACGTTTTCAAAGAAACCTGGCACCGACAGACAGCCTTCCTGATATTTGTCTTTTTCTTCGTCCAGAACTTCAAATTCCGGATTAATCATAACCAGAGGTTCGTTTTGTTCCTCTGACAGATCGATGGTAACAATCTGCTTGTGGATGTTTACCTGAGTAGCAGCAAGGCCAATACCGGGTGCATCGTACATAGTTTCAAACATATCATCGATGATTGAGCGCACTTCATCATCAACGTTTTCAACGGGTTCTGCTATGGTTCGTAGTCTAGGGTCTGGGTATTCCAGTATGGTCAGCTTAGCCATGATTTAATTCTATTTGCCTATATTCGGGGCTATAACTCGGTAATAAGCTGTTTTAGCTATATATTGTCGAGAAGAATAGCGAAAAATATTATTCTGCATATTATACTGATTGAAACGCTCAATGCATTGTCGTTACTTTCATGCTTTCTCTGTTTATGAAAACAGGGGCAGGAAGAACAAGGGAACTGGAAATGAAAAACTTGCTTTGTGGTATTTTGGCTCTGGTCATGCTGGCGGTAATGCCTGCCCACGCAGAGACACGAAAAGACACCTTGCTGCTCCGTGATGATCACCCTCAGGAGTATGTAGTCGTTAAAGGTGACACTCTATGGCATATTTCGGGGCGTTTTCTAAAAAGCCCTTGGAAATGGCCCGAAGTCTGGGGCATTAACCCCCAAGTTGATAACCCTCATTTAATCTATCCGGGCGATGTCATTTACCTAACCTGGATTGATGGTAAACCAAGACTGAGCGTTCGTCGTGACAGTGGCATATATCCCCGAGCACGAGTGAGCCCGCTGGATAACGCGATTCCTGCAATTCCTCTGAAAGATATCATCAGTTTCCTGGAAGATAACCGCGTACTTTCTGAAGATGAACTTCAGAAAGCGCCTTACATCCTGGGGGGTGTAAATGAGCGGATTATCGCGGGCGCTGGCGACCGTGTTTATGCTCGAGGCACACTGCTGGCTGAGCAAAGACGACAGGGTGTTTATCGTGCGTCCAACAAGTATGTTGATCCTGAAACAGAAGAGTTCCTGGGATTTGAAGTCGCTACCATTGCGGAAGGTGATGTAGTTGGCCGCTCCGATAATCAGGTGATTACTCTTGATCTGGTTAAGTCCAACAAAGAAACAAGGGTTAAAGACCGTGTAGTACCAACTGAAGAGATCAGCATCCAGTCGATCTTCTATCCTTCAGCTTCTCCTGAAGGTGTATCGGGTGTGATCCTTTCCATTTTGAGCGGTGTTCGTGATGGCGGCCAATTCAATGTGGTTGCGATCAACAAAGGTGCCCGGGAAGGTCTTGAGCCTGGACATGTCTTTGCGACCTATCGTAAAGGTGAACTCATCAAGGACCTTGTCACTAAAGAGATGGTGGAACTGCCATCTGAACGTTCAGGTGAGATGATGATCTTTAAAGTATTTGAAAAAGTAAGTTACGGACTGATTCTACAGAGCTCTAATGTAGTTTCTATCGGCGATCAGGTTCGCGAACCCTAAAAGGTAATTGTATGACAGGTGATCCAACGGACTGGATCACCGTTGCCTCGGTGCCCGGTCTGGGCGCTTTGTCAATTAAGCGGTTATGGGAAGGGGGATGGACCCCGGAAAAACTTCTCTCCGCTGATTTACCCGAGTTGCAACGGCTAGGTCTGAAACCTAAAACGATTGATGCCCTCTCCTCTCTGCCTAAGGGAGGAAATCCACCGATTCAGTGTAAGGTCGAAAGAGCTTTGGAATGGTTAAATCACACTCCAGAAGCTGCGATTTTGCCAATTACTTCCCCTGACTACCCAGAACTTCTGCGTGAAATTGCAGACCCACCTCCGGTTTTGTTCTGCAAGGGTAACCTTTCTGCACTAAACCTTCCCCAATTAGCAATGGTCGGCAGTCGCAATCCTAGTGCGACTGGGCTTCGAAATGCCTATAACTTTTCATCCTACCTGGCCCAGCACGGTTTAATCATTAATTCAGGCCTGGCCTTAGGTATCGATGCAGCTGCGCATCAGGGCTGTGTTGATCATAACTGTGCAACGGTAGCTGTGCTGGGTACTGGAATGGCAACACTATATCCGTCTAGAAATCGAAAGCTGGCAGAGCAAATCTTGAATGCTGAGGGGGTATTAGTCAGCGAATATTTCCCAGATGTGCCCCCGTTGGCGGCAAACTTTCCTAAACGCAATCGTATTATCAGTGGTATGAGTGCAGGGGTGTTGGTTGTGGAAGCGGCATTGAAAAGTGGTTCTTTGATTACTGCGAGAATGGCGGTTGAGCAAAACCGAGATGTGTTTGCGATACCCGGCCCGCTTAATAACCCGATGAGTAAAGGCTGCCACATGCTTATAAGAAATGGGGCGCATTTAGTTGAGTCTGCAGAGGAAATAATTGCAGAAATCGGCCATATTCTGGGCGTTTTTAGTGCTGAGGTCAGGGTTAAAGATGGCCCGGAGCAAAATGAGCTTATAGAGCATCTGAGTGCGTCTGAGCAAGTGTTACTGGATTCGATTGGCTATGAGCAGCAAAAACTCGATCAGATCGTCATAAACACCGGATTTCCTATGCACGAGGTTGCCCAGATACTGGTTTCACTGGAACTGAAAGGTTTGATCGCTCAATCCATGGGAGGGTACATTAGGCTCTAAGGCCTATTCAGTATTTGCTTAAAGTCTGTAAAATTCATGATTCGTTCTTAATTAGCACAATTTAGAAGTAACAAACCGTGAGCGATAAGCAAAATATTTCCTGGTGGCATATTCAGCAATCTGTTCAGGCTATGCGTCAGGGTGGTGTGATTGCCTACCCTACTGAAGCTGTTTGGGGGCTGGGTTGTGATCCATTTAATGAAGCCGCCGTTCAGCATCTGCTGAATATTAAGCGCAGACCTATGCATAAAGGCTTGGTATTAATTGCCGGTGATATCTCTCAGATAGAGTTTCTTTTAGCCGATCTGACCGAAGAGGAACGAGCAAAAGTGACCGCAGATTGGCCCGGCCCATTCACCTGGATTTTGCCTGATCCTAAGGGCTTGATTCCAGCATGGATTAAAGGGAAACATCAGGCAGTCGCTGTCAGAGTAAGTGCTCACTCCGGTGTTAAAGAGCTTACGGATGCCTATGGGTCTTTCATTGTTTCAACGTCTGCCAATCCATCAGACTACCATCCAGCAAGGGGCTCATTAAAAGTGAAGACTTACTTCGGAAGCAAGCTGGACTATGTGCTTCCGGGGAAACTGGGAGGACTAGCACAACCTACCCAGATCAGAGACCTACGTTCTAATCAGTTGATCAGAGCATAAATCAAAAGCGAGAATTTAATATGTCCGCACCGGATATTAATGCAGTTAAAGAGTATTTACTGAGCCTTCAGGACAGTATTTGCAGTCAGCTCGAAGTCGTAGATGGCGCGGGTAAATTTGAAGAAGATTCCTGGGACAGAGAAGCTGGCGGCGGTGGCCGTACCCGTGTATTGGCTAATGGCGCAGTGATAGAAAAAGGTGGTGTTAATTTCTCCCATGTTTTTGGCAATAAACTACCCGCCTCTGCTACTGCACATCGACCAGAACTTGCTGGACGAAATTTTCAGGCGATGGGCGTTTCTCTGGTCATTCACCCCAATAACCCCTACATCCCTACTTCCCATGCCAATGTGCGCTTTTTCATTGCTGAGAAAGAAGGTGCTGAACCGGTTTGGTGGTTTGGTGGCGGTTTTGATCTGACACCTTATTACGGCAACGATGAAGATTGTAAATTCTGGCATCAGAAAGCCAAAGATGCCTGTGACCCATTTGGTGAAGATATTTATCCACACTTTAAAGAATGGTGTGATGAATATTTCTACCTGAAACACCGTGATGAACCTCGTGGTGTGGGTGGCCTCTTCTTTGATGACCTGAATGAATATGGTTTTGAAAAGAGTTTTGCGCTGATGCGCTCAATAGGCGATGCCTACATAGAAGCTTATCGTCCAATTGTGGAACGTAATAAAGATAAGGAATTTGGCGATCGTCAGAAAGATTTTCAGTTGCATCGTCGCGGCCGCTATGTGGAGTTTAACCTGGTCTTTGATAGAGGCACTTTGTTTGGGTTGCAATCCGGAGGCAGAACCGAGTCCATTCTGATGTCATTACCGCCAGAAGTGAAATGGGGATACGATTGGAAACCTGATCCAGATACTGAAGAAGCGGTTCTGTATGATCGTTACCTTAAGCCTCGTAACTGGTTAGAAATTTAACATTGCTTAAACAATGTAAAGGAATTTGGTAATGACTGACCGTTATGCAGTACTCGGTAACCCGATAAAACACTCTAAATCACCTGATATCCATACTGCGTTTGCTGAGAGCACGGAACAGGATCTGAGCTATGAAGCGATCTGTGTTCCCGAGGGCTCTTTCACAGACTATGTTTCTGATTTTCTCTCAGGTGATGGTCGTGGACTGAATATTACGATCCCGTTTAAGCAGGATGCCTGGCAGCTTGCAACTGTTCGAAGCCCTCGTGCTGAGCTGGCTGGAGCTGTAAACACCCTATATCGAAATGAGGCTGGAGAACTGTGCGGCGATAATACCGATGGTATTGGCATGGTCCGAGACATTGTTCGCAATCACGGTGGTAAAATTGAGGGTAAAAGAGTTCTTATCCTTGGTGCGGGTGGCGCTGTACGTGGGGTACTGCAGCCTGTATTAGAGGAAAAGCCTGCCCGACTTGTGATTGCTAACCGTACCGAATCCAAGGCCCATGAACTTGCAGAGCTGGTCAGTGATTTGGGTGATGTTACAGGTGCTGGATACGATACATTGTCTGGGCAATGTTTCGACCTGATCATTAATGGTACCGCGGCGAGTTTAAATGGTGAGGTCCCTCCTATTCCGGAAAGTGTCTTAGCCGATCAAGCCTGGTGCTATGACATGATGTATTCCGCAGAACCTACGGCTTTTTGTCACTGGGCAACTGAAAATGGCGCCGAAAAAGTGATGGATGGCCTCGGTATGCTGGTGGAACAGGCCGCCGCTTCGTTCCAGATATGGCGCGGTGTAGAGCCGGATTCGCAAGCAGTAATAAGCAAAATTAGAAATTCCTTAACTGGTTGATTTTTAAACAGAAACGGGTTTGCATTAAAAATAGATTTCCTGCTTGCATGCAGGGCCCCCGCGGCGTATAAAAGATAGAAATGCAGTTGTAACTGTGCCCTTTATCAGCCGTCAGCGGGAGTACCTGAATGGTAACGGAAACCCGACTTTCACCTGAACAGCTCTATTGCAGCTGTGACCCTGAATTACTTCCTTTTAAAACCACCTCTACCCTTGAGCCCTTCTCTGGCTTTTTTGGTCAGGACCGTGCTATTGAGGCGATGGACTTTGGCATTGGGATGCGCCGCCCAGGTTACAATCTTTTTGTAATGGGCAACCCGCATACCGGCAGATTCTCTTTTGCGATGGAAAATCTCCGCGCGGTTGCCAAGAAAGAGAAAAAACCTGGTGATTGGGTCTATCTGAACAACCTTTCAGATAATCGTCACCCTCTTTCTATTCAATTCCCTGCCGGCAAAGCACAACAGTTTAAGCGTGATATTAAACATATCATTGAGCGGACCTTGGCTGAGATGCCTGCCGCGTTTGAGAGCCCGGGTTATCAACGTAAGAAGAGCAAGATCGAAAGGGATCTTAATCGCTACTATGACCAGGCAATTGAGACGGTAGAAAAAGAAGCGCGTGAGCACAGCATTGCTGTGTACAGGGATGCAGGAAGTGTTGGATTCACGCCTGTGGCTGAAGGCCAGGCAATGGATGAAGCGGTTTTCTCGCAATTGCCTGAAGAGGTACGTGATGCATTTACAAGCGCAATCGCCAGTCTGGAAGATCAGTTAAATGATGCGCTGACAGAGTTACCACAATGGCGTAGAGAAGCGACAGAAAAGCTTAAAAATCTGGATCGTGATACAGCCCGACAGTCGGTCTCCCCTATTTTCCAGCCAATCAAAGATAAATACGCAAATATCTCTGCCGTTGCTGACTATCTATCTGAGATGGAAACCTCTCTGGTTAAAAACTGTGGTGAAATCGTAGGTGAAGAAAAGCTGCTAGAGCCTGTGACTGACGCATCCCGACGCCAGTATATGGAAAACAGCTATGGCGTTAACCTATTGGTTGATAACGAAAAAGTAAAAGGTGCGCCAGTTATTTATGAAGCGCACCCAAGTTATGAAAACCTCTTTGGCCGCGTTGAATACACCTCGGAAATGGGAGCACTCTCTACCTCTTATAAACTGATTCGCCCGGGTGCTTTGCACAGAGCCAACGGCGGTTATCTGGTGATGGAAGCGGAGAAGCTTTTGGAGCAACCGTTTGTCTATGGTGCTTTGAAACGTGCACTGAAGTCCCATGAAATCAGAATAGAAAGCCCGGCTAGTGAATACACTGGCATCAGTACCATCACTCTGACACCTGAGGCGATTCCTCTGGGTGTTAAGCTCGTGTTGATCGGTAGTCGCAATATCTATTATCTCCTGCAGGAACTCGATCATGATTTCGAGAAGATGTTCCGAGTTGTAGTGGATTTCGATGAAGATGTAGACCGTACACCTCAGACGATACGTAGCTATGCACGCCTGATGAAAACGCTGGCAGAAGAGGAAGGGTTGGCACCGTTAACCCGTCGTGCAGTTGCACGGCTGGTTGAGCACAGTTCACGGCAGGCAGAAAATCAGGAGCTCTTGTCCGCTCATATTGGGGAGCTGGTGGATCTGCTCTGTGAAGCAGACTATAAGCGCATTAAAGAAGAAGATGAGCTGATTAATGCTGATCATGTCGAGATGGCGTTGAGTGCAAAAGAGCGTAGAACGTCGCGAATGTCGGAGAAAATCGCTGAAAGTATCCTGAATGAGACGGTTTTGATCGACACTGAAGGCGATGCCGTCGGTAAGGCCAACGGGCTTACTGTATTGCAAGTAGGTGATGTTGCTTTTGGTACACCGGCTCGCATCACGGCAACAGTCCACCCGGGTAATCGGGGGATTGTGGATATCGAGCGGGAAGTAACCTTAGGGCAGCCAATACATTCTAAAGGTGTGATGATTCTATCGGGTTACCTTGGGC
>JASBRM010000268.1 GCA_030149405.1 Neptuniibacter sp.
ACCTCTCATGGAATGGCAATATGGATACCGCAATTGCGATCCGTACTGCAGTGATTAAAGATGATGTCCTGCACATTCAGGCAGGCGCAGGTATCGTGGCTGATTCTATTCCTCGTCTGGAATGGAAAGAAACCATGAATAAAGGTCGCGCTGTGTTCAGTGCTGTGGCGATGGTTGAGAAAGGGCTGGATAATCTATGATGAGTTCAGCTCAAGCCAGTGCCTCTATTATATCTGCGATGAAAGGTTCTGAATTATGTTGTTAATGATTGATAACTACGACTCGTTTACCTACAACGTCGTGCAGTATCTGGGAGAGCTGGGTGCAGATGTTCAGGTCTATCGGAATGATGAGATAACTATTGAGGAGATTGAAGCACTCAATCCAACTCAACTGGTTGTTTCTCCGGGGCCATGTACGCCAAATGAGGCAGGTATCTCTGTGGCGGCGATCAAACACTTTGCCGGAAAACTGCCAATTCTCGGTATCTGTCTGGGTCATCAGAGTATTGGTCAGGCGTTTGGCGGTGATATCGTACGTGCCAAGCAGGTTATGCATGGCAAACTCTCTCCTGTATATCATGAGGGTCAAGGCGTGTTTGCGGGCTTAAACAATCCGGTAGAAGTGACGCGTTATCATTCCTTGGTTATCGACCAGAAAACCATTCCTGATTGCCTGGAAATTACCTCCTGGACTCAGGATGAAGATGGCAACATCGATGAAATTATGGGTGTGCGCCACAAAGAGCTGGATATTGAAGGTGTTCAGTTCCACCCGGAATCAATTCTGACCGAACAGGGTCATGAGCTATTGGCTAATTTCCTGAAACGTAGCTAAAGGGCCTGTTAGCACTAAATGGAAATGCCACGTTGCTGCCCCAATTTGGGCTAGGCAAGGCACGAGGAGAGAAGTTTGGTTATTCCAAATGAACGACAAGTAACGCCGTGTAGCCCAAATTGGGGCGCAACCCGAAGGGCCGGTGCTATTTTTTCACGATTCTGCGTTGTATTTCACTTATGTACAACGAGTACACTGCGATCAATACGCCTTGTCTCGTAAAAAAATAGCCACCGGCGTGACTTTTCAATTAGTGTTAACAGGCCCTCAAAAGAACAGGATTACAAATGGACATTAAACAGGCATTGGCATCAGTTGTAGAAGGTAACAACCTGACTGAAGCAGAAATGAAGCAGGTAATGAACCAGATCATGACGGGCAACGCGACAGATGCTCAGATTGGTGGTTTGTTGATTGCTCTACGCATGAAAGGTGAAACCGTTGAAGAGATCACGGGTGCTGCGGACGCTATGCGTGAGTTAGCAACACCGGTATCTATTTCTGCTGCTCAGGCCGTGGATATTGTCGGCACGGGTGGTGACGGTGCCAATCTGTTCAATGTTTCCAGTGCTTGTTCATTTGTGGTTGCAGCTGCAGGCGGCAACGTTGCGAAGCATGGTAACCGTTCTGTTTCTTCAAGCTCCGGCTCTGCGGATCTGCTGGAAACGGCTGGCGTTAATCTGGCGCTTAATCCTGAACAAGTCGGTCAGTGTATCGATCAGGTAGGTGTTGGTTTCATGTTTGCGCCTCAGCACCACAGTGCGATGAAGTACGCGATTGGTCCACGTAAAGAGATGGCATTGCGTACTCTGTTTAATATCCTTGGTCCACTGACCAATCCAGCAGGTGCAAAACACTATCTTCTGGGTGTGTTCGATAAGTCTCTGTGTAAGCCAATGGCTGAAGCGTTAAAGTCTCTGGGTGCCGTGCATGCGTTGGTTGTACACGCAGCTGAAGGTTTGGATGAGATCAGCCTGGCTGGGGAAACCTTCGTTGCTGAACTAAAAGGTGGCGAGGTGACCGAATACTCTATCACTGCTGAAGATGCCGGTCTGGAGAAACAGTCTCTGGATGGCTTGCAGGTAAACAGTTCCAGCGAAAGTTTCGCATTGATTGAGTCTGCGTTTGCGGGTGAGCATGCTAAAGCAATTGATATGATCGCATTGAATTCCGGCGCTGCTCTTTATGCTGCCGATCTGGCAGGCTCTCTAAAAGAGGGTGTCGCTAAAGCTAAAGAGGCGATTGTAAGCGGCGGTGCTGCAGCAAAAGTTAAAGAGCTGGCTGAGTTCAGTCAGGCTTTTAAAGGTTAAGCTTTTTAGGTTAAGTAATGTCTGATACACCGACTATTCTGAAAAAAATTCTGGCACGCAAAGCTGAAGAAGTGGCTGAACGCCAGCCAAAGGTTTCGATTGCAGATCTCAAAGGTAAAATTGCTGATCAGCAGGGTAGTGCCTTTGATCCACGTGGTTTTGCTGCAAATATGGCAAAGGCGATTGCGGAAGGTCGTTCTGCTGTTATTGCTGAAGCCAAAAAACAAAGCCCGTCTAAAGGTTTGCTGCGTGATCCATTTATTCCAGCGGATATTGCTAAATCATATGAGCTGGGAGGCGCGAGTTGCTTATCTGTTCTGACCGATAAAGATTACTTTCACGGTTCTGAAGAGTATTTGATGGAAGCTCGAGCCGCTTGTTCACTGCCGATCATCCGTAAGGACTTCATTGTCGATCCTTATCAGGTGTATGAAGCACGTGCGATTGGTGCTGACTGTATTCTGTTGATTGTTTCAGCTTTGGAAGATCAGCAGATGGCTGATCTTAATGGCCTTGCAGTTGAGCTGGGTATGGATGTTCTGATTGAAGTGCACGGCGCTGATGAGTTGGAGAGAGCTTTACCACTTAACAATAAGCTGGTGGGTATCAATAACCGTAACCTGCACACGTTTGAAGTGACTCTGAATAACACCTACGATCTGCTGTCCTCTATTCCAGATGATCGCATTGTAGTGACTGAAAGTGGTATTCACTCCCGCGAAGATGTACAGGCGATGCGCGAGCATAATGTTCACAGCTTCTTGGTAGGCGAAGCATTTATGCGTGCTGAAGATCCGGGTCAGAAATTAAAAGAATTGTTTGAATAAGGTATTAACTCCATGGGTATGAGTGCCAAAGTAAAGTGGGATGGTGATGTGCGTTTTCAGGGCACTACGGGTTCTGGCTTTGACGTAATGATTGATGGCGAATTGAAGCAGGGGCCACGTCCGATGGAGCTGATGTTGCTCGGCCTGGGTGGATGCACCAGCTATGATGTTGTCGGTATCCTGAAGAAAACCCGTCAGGATGTTGTTGATTGTGTCGCAGAGATTGATGCCGAGCGTGCCGATGAGGTGCCTTCTGTTTTCACTAAGATTCATGTGAAATTTGTGGTTTCTGGCCGCGACCTGAATCCTAAAAAGGTCGAGCGTGCGGTGAAACTGTCCGCTGAACAATACTGCTCCGCATCCCTGATGCT
>JASBRM010000275.1 GCA_030149405.1 Neptuniibacter sp.
ATCCCAGTATTCTGCAGCAAAGTTGGCGGTATGCAGATAAATACCCAGCTTATCGCAAACGGCCTGAGCATCGGCTAGATCGTCTTTTGCAGTACAATATTCTGTGCCGTCATCCTCATCCCAGTTTTTCATAAACAGGCCTTCAACCTGATAACCCTGTTGCTGAAGCAGAAGGGCAGAGACTGATGAGTCGACACCGCCAGACATACCAACGATAACTTTTGTTTTGCTTGGTTCAATCATGCTTTTGAATCAGTTTTGATATTCGTAAATGAGTTCGAGAGGGTACTTATTACCGGCCAGGTAATCATCGATACACTTAAGCACCATAGGACTGCGCAACTTATTACCGAGTTGCTCAATTTCATCCCTTGATAACCATAAAGCGCGAATGATGCCTTCATCCAACTTCAAATTCTGTTGATGGGAGAGCGCCTTTGCAGCGTAACAAGCACGATGGTAAGTCGTTCCATTACAGCCCTTGTATACATAAAAACCAATAAGATACTGTGGCTCCACTACCCAAGCTGTTTCTTCAAGTGCTTCTCTGCACGCTGCTTCAATAAAGGTCTCACCTTCTTCAATATGGCCAGCAGGTTGATTAAATACAATCTGACCCGATGATTCTTCCTCAACCAGGAGAAATTTACCTTCATTTTCAACGACTACAGCTACTGTCGCATGTGGATGCCAATCCATCCTTACCCTCTATTTATGCGCCAATTATCAAGCCGGCAACAATACCATCAAACGCCTTTATTTGCAGTAATGCTGCCACCATATAAGCTATTAGTGTTAACAGGCCCTAGTATCAGTTTCTTAAAATGAATTAATGCTAAGATAGCAGCCATTCAATTCAGCGAGTAATGAAATGCCTTCTACAGATATTATTGTCCAAGAAGAAGATTTTAGTATTGGTAAACTCTCAGAAAGAGCCCGCTCCAACGATGCCAGCAATGGTGCACTGGTAACATTTACCGGCATGGTTAGAGAGCTCCACCAACAAGAATCACCTCTGCAATCACTTTTTCTTGAACATTACCCCGGCATGACGGAAAAGGCTCTTAGTTCAATAGCAACTCAGGCCAGAGAAAAATGGCCAATAGGTAATGTCGTAATTTATCACCGCATTGGTGAACTCACTCTAAATGATAATATCGTTTTTGTTGGCGTTACGAGTGCTCACAGAGTTGCCGCATTTGAAGCCGCCCAATTCATCATGGACTATCTGAAACGCGACGCTCCTTTTTGGAAAAAAGAAATTACTTCAGAAGGTGAGAACTGGGTAGAACAAAAACAAAGCGACCTTGATGCCGCCAACAAATGGAACAGCAATTAGTCTTAGCTCCCACATTTGTGTTTTTTCTGGCTCCTTATTTGCTTTTCTTAACCTTGCATCCCAATTCAATGTATTACTGTTCAATTTGCTCCCGCATAGTGCAAACCAGCATAACATTGAGTACACAGGGTTAAGACTCGCACCAACGACTAGCAAATAATTATCCGGAGCCAATATGGATCTACCAATAATAGAAAGCTGCATGAGCAAGGAATTTGCAACCATTAAACCCGAAATGCCTGTTGCTGAGGCTTCACGCCACCTGATAAAGAAACCTTTATTTGGCGGACCTGTAATTAACGACGACGGTACGCTGGCAGGTTGGATTTCAGAACAGGATTGTTTGAAGGTCACCATTCAGGTTGTCTATCTTAACCAAAGAGTTGCAACGGTATCTGAGATCATGAGCAAAGAAGTACTGACCGTAAAAGCTGATGACGATTTATTGAGCATTGCTCAACAAATGCTGGATGCTAAACCGAAAGCTTATCCTGTCGTAAATAACAAAAATAAAGTGATCGGTGTCATTACGCGCCGCCATCTCCTAGATCAACTTGTTCAGCATATTGGTTAATACACGGATATAAACAGGGGCAGGAAAAATAGACGGAGCCTATATTTTCTCCATTAAGCCCCTGCATTGCCATGACTGCTGCTTCTTTTGCACGATGTAGCTTCCTACTATATTGAGCCCGACTTTTCGAGAACGTTCGGAACACTAGAAGGGAGAGGATAACCGCCACCAAAAAACCATACTTTTCAATATATTACCCCTTATATTAAATTAATGAGTTTAATAGCAACACATTAAAACACCCCGTATGAAAGATCATATAAAGTTTCCAATCATGTAATTTATTTGTAAAAAAAATCACATCAATTCTAAACTCTTTATATATCTCGCTGATTCAGATCAACCTCACACGTGAAGAAACGCTGCACAATAATCAGCCGATGCAAAATAATAATCAGGAGCATCTATGATCAACACCAGCGAACTGATCTGGCAGGATCAACAGCATCAGGTTTTATTTGAGCTCATAGACGAAATTAAAGCTGCGCATGTAGACAGCACCACATTTGCCCGCCTTAATGATTACGCAGAACACCACTTCCTCATGGAAGAAGCTTATATGAAGGAGCTTGGTTATCCTGAATATGATTCCCACCTCAGTGCTCACAACAAATTCAGAACCGAACTACAGAGAATGATTGATGAGCATGACTGTTATGATGCAGGTTTAAGGGAGATGCTTTCGGCATTTTTGTCGGAGTGGCTAAAACGACATATTTTTGGTGTCGACAAAAAACTCGAAGAGTACATTCTTAATTCTGAAAGAAAATAATCAGCTTTAATAAACTCTTGTTTTTACAATTGAATTCATCTAACTTCAGTTGCTTAAAACATGAATCGAGAAGACCTATGCCATTAATAAGTATTAAGTCTTTACCGTTCGATAATGACGTTGATGTACCAGGGATGATAAAAAGCATCACGGAAGATTTTGCTCGAAGAACGGATATCAGCATCGAGCACATCACAGTTACCTGGGAGTTTATACCTCCTCGTCATTATGCTGTGGCTGGTTTGTTACCAGCAACCCAACCCCAAACCGGAAGTCACCCGGTCTTGGTTAATCTCCACGCACCCAGTTTTCATAAACAAGATGCCATCTCCACAATGCTCGAATGCCTGGCATTTTCTGTTTCTAAAAGAAGCGGGGTTGCGTATAGCAATATTTTCATCAGCTATCAGAAGGTCATGTCGGGCAATCTGTTTGATCGTGGCAAGATAGTCACCTGGAAATAACGGCCACCAAAACTTTTAAATCAGATCTACAACAGCATTAAAGGCGATAATCACTCTGTCCTGTTCACCGAAATAGGGCAGAGCTGAATGCTTAAGATAGGATGGAAACAGTACTATCTGCCCCTCAACAGGCTCAAAATCCCAAAACCCATGCTGACTTATATAGGCTGTTCCAGCATCAGAATAGTGTTCAGCATTAACCCTTGGGTCATAGAATCGGTTCACACCATTACGCATGCCTAAATCACTTTCACCTGGACTGAGATAATAGATACCGCACCAGGAGCAATTCGGATGTGAATGGACATCATGGTAACCACCATTTTTGGTCACGTGAAACCAAGATTCGATGATCGTAGCATCACCTTCTGCACCTTCAGGCCAGAAGTCGCTATTAACCTCAGTTGCGACTGCAGACAGCAACTCTTCCAGCATTCTCCGCAACTCGATAATTACCGGTTCCTGCGCCTCAAGAAAACAGAGTTTACTTTCACTGAGCTGATGCTTCGCCGTGATAGCCACTTCGCTGGCAATCTCTGCATTTTGATTTTCAACATACTGATCTATGTATTGAAGAAGTTCGCTTTTTAAAAATTCATGATCAGGATTAGAAGTGACGAACAGTGGTGAAGACCAAGCCTGTATAGGCTCAATCATTGGAGCATCGTAAGACATACCGAATAACCATAAAGAGTTTTGTGTATTCTAGCGTCCCGTCTTTTCAACGCAAAGAAACTATTTAAGAGGGCCTGATGAGCCAATCCAGCTCACTTCAAGCTCATAAGAAATTGATCGAGCCAAACCATCAAGATCAGGGAATAATGTCGCGTTAGTGATGTTCATCCTGTAAAGCGCTTCCATAGCTTCTGTTCTTATTTCAGGTGCCAGGATAATTTTAACCAACAGCGGCTGCTCGTAAATATAGTTATTTAACAGCTCTTCGACAGACACATCTACCTGACCAGGCAGCATAAATGTTCCCGCCTGAGCCACAATCCTTCTATCCATAGTCCACGGCTCACCCGGCCATACGACCGGATAATCATTCGAGAAATAATACTTACTCAACGCATCTTTATTACGTGGATCTATCGCTTCACGGGTGAGTTCTGGAAAACCTGGCGGTGTCGCTTCATGCCAAAGAGCAGGGGTGTTAACTGCGTATACTGCTGCAGGCGTTGAACAAGACTGCAAAGCAAAATAGCTGGCAACATAAGGTGATTTTGTAAAATCCAGTAGTCGGGTAGGCGCGCCATGGTGCTGCATCAGGGCTAAGCACCTGAAGTCGTCAGATAATGATGATGTATCATTTAGAAAATAATGGGCCTTACGCTTAAACACCCGAAAGGCCCTACCTTCCCTTTCTTCCCACATTGGCTCAGGCACAAACTGTTTTAATCTCCGCGTTAGAGAGCTTTCTAACACCCAGTCTGCGTCACGCTGCCCCCTGAAAGCCCAACCCCGCAAATCTTCAGATTCAACCAGCTGTAAAAACTCTTTCCAGCTATCAACTTTATAAACCTGCGTCATAACGAATTACTCCGGACACCATGCAATTACGTACTTATATTAATAACGACATCAGTATAAGGATTGCTTGTTGCAAACAAATTATCAATTAATCAATAGGTTAGAAAACGAAATTTAGCGCAAAAATTAGCATTAGCAAAAAGCGATGTTTATTACTGTTCGCGCTATGTAGTACTAAATAAGTAATTCTTCAATGCCAAGGGATGATACCTGTGTTTCGGAGGGGATGGCTAATATTGATCTGTAAAGTAACCTAATACCGCACAATAAAAATCTGAGGCGGTTTATAACGATAAAAGAGGCACTTAGATGACCATTTACGCTAAGCCGGGTACAGAAGGCTCTGTTGTTACATTTAAAGAACGCTATGGAAACTTCATTAACGGTGAGTGGGTCGCTCCTGTTAATGGCCAGTACTTCACTAACCATACCCCTGTTACTGGTGAAGCTGTTTGTGAAATCCCACGCTCTGATTCAGCAGATATCGAAAAAGCTCTGGACGCTGCACACGCAGCACAGATGACTTGGGGTAAAACTTCTCCAATCGAGCGTCAGAACGTTCTGTTGAAAGTTGCTGACCTGATCGAAGCTAACCTGGAAAAACTGGCAGTATCTGAAACTTGGGATAACGGTAAAGCTGTACGTGAAACACTGGCTGCTGACGTTCCACTATCTGCTGATCACTTCCGTTACTTCGCTGGCTGCATCCGCTCCCAGGAAGGTTCTATCGGTGAGATCGACGAGACGACTGTTGCATACCACTTCCATGAGCCACTAGGTGTTGTTGGCCAGATCATCCCATGGAACTTCCCACTGCTGATGGCTGCATGGAAAATCGCACCAGCACTGGCTGCAGGTAACTCAATCGTACTGAAACCAGCAGAAGCAACTCCACTATCTATTCTTATTCTGCTTGAATGCATCGCAGAAGCTCTGCCACCAGGCGTACTGAACGTTGTTAACGGTTTCGGTGGCGAAGCTGGCCAGGCTCTGGCATCAAGCACTCGTATCGCTAAGATCGCATTCACAGGTTCTACACCTGTAGGTTCTCACATCATGAAGTGTGCTGCAGAGAACATCATCCCATCTACTACTGAGCTGGGCGGTAAGTCTCCAAACGTTTACTTCAATGACGTTATGGATCAGGACGACGAGTTCGTAAGCAAAGCAGTTGAAGGTGCGGTACTGGCATTCTTCAACCAGGGTGAAGTATGTACTTGTCCATCACGCCTACTGGTTCAGGAAGATATCGCAGATGCATTCCTGGCTAAAGTTGTTGACCGTATCGGCCAGATTAAACGTGGTAACCCACTTGATACTGACACTATGGTTGGCGCACAGGCTTCTCAGGAGCAGTTCGATAAGATCCTGGGCTACATCGACATCGGTCGTGAAGAGGGCGCTGAAGTCCTGACTGGCGGCGGTATCGAGAAACTGGAAGGCGACTACGGTAACGGCTACTACATCAAGCCAACTCTTCTGAAAGGTACAAACGACATGCGCGTTTTCCAGGAAGAGATCTTTGGCCCAGTAGTTTCTGTAACTACATTTAAAGATGAAGCTGAAGCACTGGCTATCGCTAACGACACTGAATTCGGTCTTGGTGCAGGCGTATGGTCTCGCGACACTAACATCGCTTACCGCATGGGTCGTGGCATCCAGGCTGGTCGAGTATGGATGAACTGCTACCACCTGTACCCAGCACATGCTGCATTCGGTGGTTACAAGAAGTCTGGTGTAGGCCGTGAAACTCACAAGATGATTCTTGATCACTACCAGCAGACTAAAAACATGCTGGTTAGTTACAGCGAAAGTCCACTGGGCTTTTTCTAATAGAAGCTGGTTAGGAAGCTTGCAGCATTATGCAGGCTTCCACCCCGTAAGCTATTCATGTAGCTTCTTGCGTTTGATTGCGGCCCCTTACGGGCCGCTTTTTTATGCCTCAACAAAACATACAAACTTTTTTCATCACATCCTACGAGATATAGAATCAACACCTCAACATGCAGCACCCTAAATACCACATCAGCAGCTTTGTTGTTTAGGATGGTTACTCATACCAGAAAGTTTCATTACCAAATACAAAGCACATTCAAACCAAGCTCGGTACTGGCCAAAGATCACACCCAATAACAGAAGTATCAAAAACCAAAAATAGCTTATGCATAGAAACCCGCCCTAAATGATTCACTGCATTGCGCACCCATATATAAAGCACAATCTAGTAGTTACTGGGTTTTTGAGTGATTCACCAGGTGAAAACGAGTACAAAGCTGGATTAAACATTAGGAAGGTAAGAGCGGCATTCCATCGCCAACCAGAGTGTTCGTATCCCTGAATTGACAAACATTTTATGCCTTTAACATTAACCAAGTATGAAAATTGCATGGTTATTTAATAAGTCGATCAAAGGCTGTTCGAATCAAACCTCTGACTTTAGCAGTTAAATCAGTATCGCTTGCCAACCCCAAAGCCAGATCACACAAACTTGCTGATACTGCTGGATCAAACTGACGCGCATTGCCCGCCAAACTATAAAAACGATTCACCCAATAGGTGCCTTCCTCAGCATCCGCATCTACCATCAGCATTGCTTGAGCCATCACAGCCTGTTTAACGTTTCGTGTATTGGGAGGAGATATCATTATCTTTTGCGCTGTTCCTGTTACCTTCAAACCTTCAACATTCAGGTTATACCGGCCATCACAGTATGAACCTTTCGTCTCTCCATATTCAGCACACAAACCGAGTTCACGAAGAGCAAGCCTTATTGGCTCACAAAGAGCCATATAAAAAAGATCGAGGTCATAGCGATCCCCCTCAGCAATAGGAATAAACAGGGTAAAGTTCAGAATCCCTGGCTTGTGAGGGACTGTTGTTCCACCACTGTCCCTGACAATGACTGGCCAGCCTTCAGCTTCAAGTTGCAGCCGGGCCTTTTCAAATTCTGGAAATTTGGTCTCTTTGCGTGTAACTACCAAACACTGGGGGTTTTCCCATAGTCGCGCTGTCGCACATCGCTTGCCGGATGCAACCTCTTTCAGTAACTCTATATCCCGCAATAGAGCTTTTTCCGGATCATTTGCAAGCGGCTCATCAATAAAGCGCCAACGGAGTTGGGACTTAAACAAATCGGTTATATCAGAGGAAACAGTCATAGATAAAAGTTCACTGCTAGAGGCTGTAGAGCCTTTAATGTATTATCGCCCCAACTAATTTACTAGCCCATTATCAATGAAACAAAAAATCCCTGCAGCCAACGTTGACGACCTCTCCACATGGGTCAAATATAAAAGCAGTCTTTGCCAGGAGTGTCAGGGAACTTGCTGCAGCCTACCCGTAGAGGTTCGCTTTTCGGATCTGGTAAGAATGGGACTCGCTGATGCCTTTGAAGCCGATGAGCCGACAAAACGGATCGCTAAGCGCCTGATGAAGGAGGGGATAGTCGGGCACTTCAACCACAAAACTGAAGTTTTCACTCTATCCCGATACTCCAATGACGATTGTATTTATCTTAATCAGAAAACACGTCTATGCGACATATACACAAACCGCCCGGATACGTGTCGCAACCATCCCCGAATAGGCCCAAAACCTGGTTTTTGTGCTTATAAGCCAAAACAATACTAAAAACTGTAATTGCCACACCCAGTTTAACTAAGTAACGTATAGAGACGGTACTTATACATGTGGATGTTGCGATGAATGAAAAGGAAAGCAACTGCCAAGGTTGCGCTGAAATACTATTAGAGCAGAACAGAGAATTATGGGCTGAAGCTGCACAGAGAATAGGGGACAGCACAAATACAGACTGGTGCAGCATCTGTGACCAGCTCTTTATGAAAGATGGCGCACCACTCCGCTTTTATCATGATATAGAGGATGACAACTAGAGAACCCATCTCCAGTTGCCAGATAAACCTTACTTCCTCTCTTCGATAAGCTTTTTCAACTCATCAATTTGCTTGGATAGATCCTCAATTGTGAGCTGACCTTCCGCGATGGCTTTTTCCTTTTCTTCCTGTGCGTGTTCATTTTCCATCACATTTACGACAATACCGATCACCATATTGAGGAAGGCAAAGGTAGTCAGAAAGATAAATGTCAAATAATAGAGCCAGCTAAAAGGGTATACCGCCATGGTCTCGTACATGACATCGGTCCAGTCTTCAAACGTCATCACTCTGAACAATGTCAGCATCGCTATGGATATATCTCCCCAGAGATCCTGGTTAATATTTACGAAAAAAGACGCTCCAATAGCTGCGTAAATATAGAAGATAATAAACATCAGCAAGATCACGTAGCCAAGCTGAGGCAATGCCTTGATCAGCGAATTGAGCAGCAAACGCAACTCAGGAACGATTGATACCATTCGCAACACCCTGAAAATACGAATCAAACGCCCTATGAGCGCCATTTCGCTGTCCTGAATAGGTATCAGACTCACAACCACAATCAACGTATCAAAGACATTCCAGGCATTATGAAAGAACCGTTTTTTGTCAGGCTCACCCATAAACCGAATTGTAATTTCCACCAAGAAGAAGATGGTTACACCAACATCCAGCCACCCCATAACGGTAAGAACATTATCCGGAATATCATAGGTTTTTGCCCCGATAACGATTGCTGAAAACAGGATGACAGCAACCACAAACAGCTCAAATAAGCGGTTACTTCTCAACTTATAGAAACGATCTTGCAGAAGTTCCATGTTCATTTTTATTTACACTATCAAACAATAAAAAATTTGAGCCGAACTTTACTTTGATTTAGTAACAAAGGGTAGATTTCGGCATCCGAATTCTTTCAACTATTACAGAGTGGAGCATACTGGAGACACAAAGTGTCACAACACAACAAACAAAGCCTTTAATCTGTGCGTTTTTTAGCCTATTTAGACGCAAAATCCTCGGCAATTAAAGTCATATTATTTAATTGTTCTTCTTATACTCTGAATTTTTCTTCTTCTGAAATAGCAACCCCTCAACAGTAAAGATCAATAGACCTGCCCAGATACACAAAAAGGTCACCAGTCTTTGCAAATCCATTGGTTCGCCGTAGTAAAAAACAGCAATTAAAAAAGCGATAGAAGGTCCCAGGTACTGAATGATGCCGATAAGGCTCAGGCTAATTCTGCTAGCGCCAGCAGCAAACGCTAACAGAGGAACACTGGTAACAACGCCTGCCGCAACTAGAAGCCATGAAGTAGCCACACCCTCGGTCAAGAATTGAAGACCCTCTGATTGCGCAAGATAGAAAAGATAAAACAAAGCAATTGGGGCAAGCCATAAAGTTTCAATAAACAACCCACCCACAGCATCTATCTGGATTTTTTTTCGCAACACCCCATAGGATGCAAAACTAACAGCCAAGACTAAGGCAACCCAAGGCAGCTGCCCGAATAGCACCAGTTGATAGATCACACCCACAGCTGCAAGAGCAACCGCAAGCCACTGTAACGGCCTTAATCGTTCAGAGAAGACAAAGAAACCAAAAACTATGTTTATCAGAGGGTTGATAAAATAACCCAACGTCGTTTCAACTATACGATCCTGACCAACCGCCCAGATAAAAACTAACCAGTTGACTGATATAACCAACGCTGAAAAGAACAAGCCTATTAATAGAGCGGGTGTTCTTCTTAAAAGACTTATCACATCCACCAGCCGCTTACTGACCAACAAAATCAAAGCCAGAAACATTGCAGACCAGATTATTCTATGCGCAACCACTTCCAGAGGCTGAACATGCTCTAACGCTTTAAAGTAGACAGGAACCAGCCCCCAGATAACGAAGGCCAGCAACGCATAGTAAATCCCTTTAATTTTCTCATGGTCTTGCATTATGACCTTCTCCTAACCCTCAAAACCCCAAGAAATTATTAAATTCAACAACCGTTTAACTTAACAGTCACAAAAACAGTTTTTTATATGATCGTTTTTGTTTACTACGCCGTAATGAACAATCACACAACAATAAAAACCATGGAACTATTTCTCATGAGCAGCAAACTGAGATTGAACGATATACCATTCGACAGCGAAGAGATGGAAGATGATGTCTACGAAGATAGCCTGGACTTCCGCCAGAAAAGCAAACTCACCAAAGCTAAGAAAGAGAAATCTGACTATTCAGACTTCAACTCAGAGCGACAAATGAAACGACGAAATTCTGAGCATAGGCTCTACTAAGAAATCTATTTTTTCTTGGATTTAGCTGCGCGCTTACCAATGATTTGAGTGCGCGTAGCTTTGTTAGTGCGTTTTTTGGGGCCTTTTTTATGGATGCGCTTTCGTAAACCATCCCTGCTACCCACTTCAAAACCTGGCTTGTACACGCGCTTAATCTGAGCACCAATCAAACGTTCTATATTTGCCAGCGCAGTTTCTTCTTCACGGCTCACGAACGAGATGGCTTGCCCTGCCATACCTGCACGCCCCGTACGACCGACACGATGAACGTAGTCCTCAGCAAGGTAGGGAAGGTTGTAGTTCACCACATGCTCCAGCCCCTGAATATCCAGACCTCGGGCTGCAACCTCAGTAGCAACCAAAACCTGAACCTTTCCTTCTTTGAAATCCGACACAGCTCGCCTGCGCGCGCCCTGACTTTTATCGCCATGGCAGATAACTGCATCAATGCCGTCGAATTTAAGATCCTGCATCAATTCATTAGCCTGAGCCTTGGTGCTGGTAAAGACCAATACCTGAAACCAGTTATGCTCTTTAATAAGCTCAGCGAAGAGATCTGCTTTTCTACGTTCCTCAACCGGGTAAACGACATGCTCTACCGTATCAGCGATTGTGTTTTGCTTGGATGCCTTTATCTGTTCAAAGCGTGTAAGAATCTGATTCGATAGTTTATGCACAGCATCAGAAAGAGTGGCAGAAAATAACAGCGTCTGCTTTTTCTTTGGGGTTGCATCGAGAATTGTCAGAACATCCGAAACAAACCCCATATCCAGCATACGGTCAGCTTCATCTAAAACCGCAAATTCAACTTTGGACAGATTCACACTAGCGGCGCGGTAAAGCTCCAGCAAACGACCCGGTGTCGCGATCAGAATATCAGCTCCATGCTTCAGTTTTTTCTGCTGCGACTCCAGGTTTACACCGCCATACACTGACAGAATTCGTAAGTTGAGGTATTTATTGTAGCGATTAATGGTTTCTTGTAATTGCTGAGTCAGCTCTCGGGTCGGTGTCATAATTACCGCACGCACACAGCAAGCTTCCAGCTCTAATGGTTTATCTGCCATTTTCTGCATAATAGGCAAGGAAAATGCAGCGGTCTTACCCGTACCCGTTTGCGCATTAGCAAGCAGATCTTTGCCTCGACGCGCCGGAACTATGGCTTTTTCCTGAATAGGAGTCATCTCAGAATAGCCACACTCATCCAGAGCGGATTGAATCTCAGAAGCAAAATCCAAAGCTGAAAATTTCATGACTAAACCCTTAACAAGAAACCAGAAGACGCGCGATTATAAATCATTTACTGATTTTTAGTGAGAATTACCCACTCAAATCAACAAATAAAACAAAGGACTAAAGTACATTACAGTTTTGAAAAAGGAATCGTATAGACTCATCTGAAATTTAATAATAACGAATACATGAAACACCTAATGCCAATACCAGAAGAGAAGAAGCTAACCGTTATTTTTAGAATTGAATCCGGCTGCCTGGGACCGCAAGGGCTCAGCCATGTTGCCAGTTTTTGCGGAAAAGCCTTACAAACTTTCAATCAGCTTCATCCGTCGTTTATGAATTGGAAGGTCATTCCTCGACACGACAAAAACATGCCCGAGTTAAGCTATAGTATTGGAAACCGCCCATTAGCCAGAGAGCATGCAGCAAAATACCTACAGCACTTCGACATTGGTATTGATAATTTTGAGTCTGATCTATTCAACCAGTTACCAGAGATGATTGATCAATACTTCGGAAGATAAGCTTTCAATTACACAATCACTTGTATAAATCACTATGCCTTACACGACGCATATCACAGCGTTCAAGGATTGACTGCTTTTCCTCATCTGACGAAGCATTCCATCCTGTAATCTCATCAATATTTCTGAAGCACCCCAGGCAAACATCATCGTCATCAAGACAACAGTTGCGAACACAAGGGCAGGGGATAAGAGCTTCTGAATCAGACGACATCGATAACAAAACCTTTAGTTTGTATGAAATAAAAAACGAGCACCATACAACTCAGATTGATCGACACGCTTAGTTATCTATAACTCATCAGTAAAACCGATTAAGCACGCGCACTATATCCGCGAAAATCTTTACATACCCTGGCACAGATCATTATTTGAATAATTACCCCAAAATACATCAAGCCCAGAAGTGATACGTTCAATTATGTTGATATACATCATATCAACCAGCTTAGACCAAGCCATTTTTGCCTGCATTAGTAAAACCTTTTATATACTAAACACATACAATTACTGAGCTTGCGTATAAGATGTCGCAATTATCCACTCTCGCTGCAAGAACCACTGTCACCTTCTTTATTTTCTCGGTTTTGTGGATTGCCGTATCCGACTGGGCAGTCAGTCTATTTCCCTACGAATTACAGCATATTCTCCAAACATCTAAAGGCTGGCTCTTTGTAATACTCACCAGCGCTTTAATCTATGCGCTATTAAAGATCTCTAGCCGTCAGGAGATTGAGCTGCAGGAAGAGTTACAAACAGCTCTACACAACCTTTCAAACTCCAGTAAAAAGAAACAAGCCATTCTTGAATCTCTGCCCGTCACTGTATGGGAGCAGGATTTTACTTACGTCAAAAATTTTATTGATGAAGTGATAAAACCTTCAACACCTGAAGAGCTTATGCAATGGATGAATGACAATCATGACGGTGTAGTCATGATGGTCGACAGAATCAAGATTCTTTCCCTGGGTGGTCCCACCTACGAAACTTTTGGGATTCGTAAAGAAGACATTCTTTCAGGATTAAAACTCAGCACCCTTTTTTCCGCGCAGTCCTATGAGTTTTTTAAGCAAGAGGTTGTAACTTTCTGGAAAGGTGAGCACTCCATACATTTCAAAGACGAGCTCACCAAACCGGATGGGAGCCGAGTCCTCACCCGAACTGCCATGTCCATGCCTGCTCATGCCCAAAAGGACTGGAGCACGGTTATCGTTACAGTTGAAGATGTCACTTCTAAATCTGAATTCCAGAAAACAGTAGACTCATTCTTTGATCTGGACATGAACCTCCATCTCATTGCTTCAGGTGACGGCACTATCCTTAGAATCAACAATGGCTGGAAAACGGCTTTAGGCTACGACCGAACCGAACTTGAAGGCACACGGTTCCTGGAACTTATTCACCCGGACGATATAGAACCCACCATCGCGGAAATGCAAAGTCTTGCATCCGGTGAGAAGACTTTCTATTTTGAAAATCGCTACAGATCCAAAAACGGAGAATATCGGCTTTTATCCTGGTCCGCGCTTATGCCTGAGGGCGGTAATGTTATATACGCAGTGGCATCAGACATTACCGATAAAAAGAGATATGAAGACAAACTACGCAATTCAGCTCTAGTCATCAACAGCACCTCAGAAGGCGTAATGCTGACTGATCTCACAGGCAAAATCACCGAAGTAAATGCCGCATTCAGCAATATCACAGGGTACAACCCTGAAGAAGTAACCGGCCAGATGCCCGCCATACTTAGCTCTGGACGTCACGATAAAGAATTTTATTCATCATTGTGGCAAGAAGTTAAGAACAAAGGTTACTGGCAAGGAGAGATCTGGAATAGGAAAAAAGATGGAGAAGTATTCCCAGAGCTACTCACCATCAACTCCGTGACCAATGAAAGCGGTGCTGTTTGTGGCTATGCAGGCATATTCTCAGATATATCCCATTTAAAGGATACTGAAAACAGACTGCTACACCTTAGTACTCATGACGTTCTAACCGGCTTAGCAAACAGGAGTCTGTTTCAGGAGCATGTAGACCGCGCCCTAAAACATGCATCAAGAACTCAAAAACTTGCCGCTGTCGTTTTGCTTGATCTGGATAATTTCAAACATATCAACGAAAGCATGGGCTTTAGTCGGGGTGACGAACTACTTCAGCAAGCCGCAGGAAGAGTTATGCGATCAGTAAGACAAGACGATACTGTAGCTCGTGTAAGCAGCGATGAATTCGCCATTCTGCTTGAGGACATAGAGCACTCTAAACAAATCAACAAAATTATTGAAAACCTACTTAGTGAGCTAAACCTACCATTTACAATAAACAATGAACAAATTTACCTCACTGGTAGTGCGGGGGTAAGCATTTGTCCGAATGATTCCATCGATACCGCTATACTCATCAGAAATGCAGATACAGCCCTTGCCAAAGCAAAAGAGCAAGGGGGAGGGTATTATCATTTCTACTCCGCTGAACTTACAGAAGCCGCTAAAGAAATTCTTCATATCGAGAATGCACTAAGAACAGCTATCAACAAAAACCAGCTTTACCTTGTGTATCAACCACAGTACCGAATAGATAGCGAAGAACTGGATGGTCTTGAGGTTCTCGTCAGATGGAAACATCCTGAACTTGGGCTGGTTCCACCAGCAAAATTTATCCCTATAGCCGAGAAATCCGCATTAATAACCGAAATAGGCCAATGGATTCTAAAACAGGCATGCATTCAAGCCACCTCATGGAATCAAAAAGGCTATAATTTTGGCCGCATAGCCGTGAATGTCTCAGCTCCACAGCTAATGTATTCCGACTTACCTCAAACCGTTACTGAGATACTCAGGGAAACAGAACTTCCGGCGAATCTACTAGCACTGGAAGTTACCGAGACCTTTGCCATGAAAGATCCCGAGCTCAGCAAACAATTACTGGAACAGTTAAGAGAGCTAGGGATAGAAATCGCCATTGATGATTTCGGTACTGGGTATTCTTCACTCAGCTACCTCAAAAGCCTACCTATAGATAAGCTCAAAATAGATCAGTCTTTCATTGCCGGAATGCCTGAATCGGAACATGACGTAGCAATTGTTAATGCCGTTATATCTCTTGGCCGGGCCTTATCACTGAAAATCATTGCAGAAGGAATTGAGACCGTAAGCCAGAGCACATGTATACGGTTGCTCAAATCTCTTATTCCTCCTGACAAAGGGCCGCCATCAGATGCAAACCACACTGATCAAAAACGCACGCATTATTAACGAGAACAAAATCACAGAAGCGGACCTAAGAATCAGAGGACAGCGCATTGAACAAATCGCACCAAGCCTAAGCATTAAACCGAACGACAAGTTATATGACGCCAAGGGTATGTACCTCATACCTGGCATGATTGATGACCAGGTTCACTTCAGAGAACCAGGTTTAACGCATAAAGGTAATATTTTTAGCGAATCAAGGGCTGCAGTTGCAGGCGGCATTACAAGCTATATGGAAATGCCGAATGTCGACCCATCTACAACCACTCAAGCCGCATTAAATCAGAAACATGAAATAGCCAAACAGTCATCACTGGCTAACTACAGCTTCTACCTTGGCGCCACAGAAGACAATCTTGATGACATAAAAGCCATTGACCCGGAAACCACCTGCGGAGTTAAAGTGTTTATGGGCGCCTCAACGGGCAACCTTCTGATAGAGAATCCAACTGCACTTGAAGCCATTTTCAGAGAATGCCCTGTACTTATAGCCACCCATTGCGAAAGCGGCCCCGTAATTGCCGACAATATAAAAAAACTAGGGAAGCACAGAGAAGAGCTCACAATTTTCGATCACCCTGTAATGCGTGATGCT
>JASBRM010000283.1 GCA_030149405.1 Neptuniibacter sp.
ACTAAATCACGGAAAATCTGGGCGAGCAATATATCGCTGCCCACCAGAACCTGGTCAGTCCTATGACGTGACATCATTGTACGCCATTTATAAATATCACTTGCGCTGCCAAGCCGCTCGCCTCGGTTACTGTCATGCCAGAACCCCATGCTGTTGATGTGGTAAACCAGCTGAATATCATCTCTTTCCGAGCTGGTTTCGATGCTGCTGCGCATATTATCCAGAATCAAAGGTTCACCCTCGCTTTTAGCGTCCGGGTAGTAACTCAGTACCATATGAGCGCGTTGTTCCTCACGCAATTTAGCGTATGAGATACTCAGCTGCTCTTCTGAAATGCCCATCTTCAGCAAGGTGAAATACTTGGCAATGGAATAGTCTTCACAGTCACCGGCATTGTTCAACAGGGTTTCAATGGGTGTGGCCCAATAATCTGTGACACCCCAAAGCTCTTCGTCTTCTACCCACTCCATTTGATTGAAGAACGTGTTCACCTCAGCGACTTTTTCTTCATCACTTAAAAAAGGCGCGCTGTTAATCAAGTCAGTCCACTGCTTAAAACGTTCAGCCGTTGCACTGTCTTCCATTGTTTTATTTACCAGAGACTGAAGCTGATCTTTTGACTGGTGATAAGCAAATGCGGGAGTTTGAAAAAGCAGTAAAGCAAAAACAAAAAGAGCGAGGAGCTTGTTTTTAAGAGAGCGGGACACCTGCCCACCCATAATTAACTGAGTAACCGAAGAAAAACCCCAAACTCGGGAATAAACAACTGTTGTTAACATCTAAACAGCGATACCAAAATTAAATTACAGCCAAAATACGTTGGCTCTGTATAACCAACACTTTAATTGTTAAATAATGAAATTAAGTTACATGCTGAAATTCGGCACAATCCGGCCACAGAACAACCGTAAAGTTGAACTATTTAATTAAGACCATAAAGTGGTGAATATCAGGGGCGGTGCCATTCGGACGGCACCAAAGGAGTCTGGAGAGCGACACTATTCTGTATGGAATGACGGCTGCGCAGATTCAGAATCCGCAAGCACTATACAGTAATGAAGGCACCTTGAAAACGGTTAAAAAAGTAAGGAATTAACTCATATTCCCAAAGCTACTTGAGGTTTACTCTCAAGCTTTAAATCCACCTTAGGATAGCAACTGAATAGGCGTTCAATATTAATACCTAACTGGCCGGATAACAGGCCTTTCACGGCATCACTCCGCTCCTCAGCCAGCTGCTGCAAAGCCGGTTCAAGTTGCTTTTGCAATTCAGCTTCTGGCAACGGTTTTTCCTTTTTCTTGTTTGACTCAATCAGGTTACTCCAAACGGGCTCTTTATCAGACGCAACGGCTGTACCACAGATATTAATCCGCATCGCCTTTCGCTCATTCATCATCTGTGCAATTTTCTGCATGTACGCATTTGCTTCAGCCGACAAACTGTACTGACCCGGTAAGAAGTAAACAGGCTCCAACGAAATAAAGGTGCCCTTGGACTGAGCATCAACCACCATCTTACTCAGAGAGATTAAAGTACCGAATGGCTGTAAGGCTTTGGTCAGGTATCCCAAAGCAGCACTCTTCAAACCTTTGCCTGCAAGCTTATTGATAACCGTCTGATAACCAAACTGTGGGTCATCCAATGACCCATCAACAAGTATCTGAAGGTCTATGTTACTGTCGTTATCCTGTAGCACCATAATGGCAGTGCCCAGAGGCATTGAAACCTTCTGGTCAAACTCACCACTTCGCTCGGTGTTCTGAGCTTCAACTTCCAGCTTGTTCAAACGGATATCCGAATCACCCTTGAGAGTTCGATCTTTAATTGTACCTTTAGAAGTCAGGCTCAACTGTCCGCTATGCATGTAATAGCCGGTATATTGAAGTGAGTAAGGACTTACTTGCGGCAGTTCCAAACCTTTGACATCCAGTTCCCAGTTACCGCCATAGTCACCCGAGAAGAGAGCAATATTGCCTTTAGCATCCAGAGTAGAGAATTTGTTTTTTGCTTTTAATAAAAAAGCGGTTTGTTTATCTGAAGATGTATCCAGCTGCGATAATTCTAGGACGTTAATATCGAATTCGGTTTTAAAAGCCGGTTTAACTCCAGCATCCAAAAGTTCCAGTTTGTTTACACCGCTGAGCTTTATATCACTAATATGCAGCTTAAAGGGTTCCTTGGTTTCAGGTTCATTGGTTTCAAGTTCATTGGAGGCTGATGCCTCCTTCTCAACTGAGGGCCCTTCATCTGTACCCAGTTGAGCCAGCAACCAATCCAGATCGGATAATTGTCGCTCTTCAGAAAGATGCACACGGGTAGAACTGTTCTGTAAGCTAATCTGATCGATCGAGAGCTCTGAGAGTTTTACAAGACTCAGATCACTCGCAGAGACCGATTGCCACTCAGTGAAAACACCGCCATCGCCCATCACTTTCAGAGCATTCAGGTTAATTGCACCCAGGCTCATTTTGTCCGTTTGGTCCACCGAAATCGCATTAATTCCCGCAGAGCCCAAGGACACTAACTCCTGATCGGTACCGGATAACTTGAGCTGATCAAGCGTTAGACCAGGCGACTGAACTCGCCAATAACTCAGATCATCACTGCTGGCATCTGCTCCAAGCTGCAACTGATTGACAGAGATACTTTTCCCGGCTTGTTTAAGAAGCAGACTGTCCGCGCTGAGATCCAATCCTTTTACGGCAATCTGATTCTGGCCTTGCATAGAAAAGTCGGTTTTCAGTTGCAGCTTATCTGCAGCTACTTGCTGCCCTGCCTGCTTAAGGTCCAACTCTTGAACAGTAATATCGCTGCTGCTGTTTATATTTCTAAGGGTGTTGCCTTTCAATGCCACTGTTACTGAACCATTCCAGCTTAATGCTTTCTGGATAACCTCCAGATCACCCTTGCTAAATTGCAGATCCCGTACCCGAATCGCGCCACTCTGCTGAATCTGGGTAGCTTTGGATTCCAGGTCACTTTTGGCGTTGATCTTCAGATCCAGATCCACAGAAGCCTTCAGTTCAGGCAGGAACAAAGCAGTCACACTGTGTACCGGAAAGTTGTTCAGTTTAATGCTCAGCTCAGAGCTTTTTTCAGTAGGTAGGGGTTTAGAGCTAGAGCTCAGGACCACCGGAGCTCCGTTTAAGGCACCGTCAAGGTTAATGCTGACGGGCTGCTCATGATCCCAGAGATAAAAATCAGCAAGCTGACCGCTGTTTACAACAATGTTGTGCTTCTGACCGGCGACTTCTGCCCGCCATTGAATTTCGTCCAATGTGAGCTTGCTTAGGCCGAAACTCCATGATGAAGACCCAGATTCTGTCTCTGATTTCTCTTCTGAACTTGAGAGCGTATTCAGATCGATTGGCCCAAGCCAAAGCGACTCACCCTCTTCGCGGATACCTGAATTTACACCCTGAATTTCCACCAGCGTAAGCAGGATCTTTTGATCGGTAAGTTTGGATAAATCCAGATCCACCAGCAATTTTTCTGCGCTTAGTCGCGGTTTCCCTTGAGCCTCGGCATGTAAGCGATCGATAGTGATACGTCCTGCGAACCAATCTACGTTAATGGCTTTGAGCTCAGCTTTTTCCGCACCATTATCTAATAGCCAGAGAACTGCCTGATCACGCATCAACATCGGCAGGTTATGGAGTAAAACCGCAATAACAACAATAGAGGCAACTAAAAAACGCATGATCCTTCGCTCAAATAGGCAGGTTTACCTAATCATAATCGAATCAGATAAAAATTCCTTACAGCACAGATAAAATCTCTGATAGTAAACATAGTAGAAAGCAAACCGACCGAATACCCTTACAAAAAATAATGATACTTAAATACTATTACGCCATTTAAGGTTAATATAATTTACCTATCAAAATTTGATCAACTCTGTTAGAATTCCGCCCCAGAAATTAAGCCCGTTAGGGCTCAAGACAGTTCTATGCTAACTAACGCAGGACCATAACGGTCTGCCCCGACAAGAAGCAAAAATGCTCAGCGGGGGAAGTAACTTGCTGTTTACTTCATAAGACCCGTCTGCCTGCTGCCAATTAAGAGGGTGACTAAAATGGCTGATAACGAAAACTTCCGCGATTCTTCAGGTTTTGCCTGGATCATCATCAACCTGGGTGCAATTGCCTGGATTACAATGCCAGCGAGCATCGCGTGGAGCAACGTACTGCTCTAAGTACGCCAAGGTCTGTAACCCTATTCAGATAATCACTGAGAGGAAGTATTTACAGACCCTATGATTGAGCTGTTTCCCACTCCATGCTAAACATGAAGTATGAAACAGCTCAAAATCGGCCAAGTGGCCAAACAATCCG
>JASBRM010000292.1 GCA_030149405.1 Neptuniibacter sp.
TTCGTGTGCAATATTAACAGAATCTTTGGTCATTACTGGGTTCCCTTGGCATAGGCGCCAATAACGTTACCTATAAGGCTTATAAGGCTAGTGTAATTAAGAGTGTTGTAATTATAAGGAGGCGTATTATGCACAAAAAAACACCGATACGCCATTATTAAGATCAGTTCGCATTTGACCTGAAGCAAATTAACCAACTAATGGACCTGCTGATTGCCTCTTTCTGGACCTGCATTCGCAAAAAGAGCCTCTATATCGGCACTATCGAAGCGATAATGGGCATTACAAAATTGGCAATTCACATCAATCTGACCACGTTCCTCGATCACTTCCAGCAACTCGTTTTTTTCAACAAGTTTTAAGGAAGCCGCGCTGCGTTGACGAGAACAGGTGCATTTGAAGCGAAGTTGGTCCGGTTCATACAAGCGGCATTGTTCTTCATGAAAGAGCCGATACAAAAGAGTTTCGTTATCAAGGTTAAGTAACTCTTCGCTTTTCAGAGTCGCTGCAAGGTGGGTGATACGTTCCCAATCTTCTTCGGTTGTACCTTCAGCAGGTAATACCTGCAGTAATAATCCAGAAGCGCTTTCACCGTCAGAAACCAGATGCACCTGAGTCGGCAGCTGCTCGGAGCTGGCAAAATAATTTTCCAGACACGCGGACAGACTATCACCGTCTAAAGGAACCACACCCTGATATGGCTGTCCTTTTTCTGGTTGCACTGTGATGACAACCTGCCCGCCTTTCATCAGTTCAACAAAACGGACACCGGAAGGGATCTCACCTTCGTAACGTGCAATCGCACGCAACTCCCGGTTATGAGTTGACTCAGCCAGCAGCAGACCAACATCACCTTTGCCTATTGCCTGAAGGCTAATTCGCCCCTCAAACTTCAAATTTGAACTCAGCAGAGAAATCGCTGCGAGCATTTCGCCCAGAATTTGCTGAATAACGATGGGATAGTCGTGATTTTCAAAACAGTCAGTGCAGGTCTGTTTCAAACCACAAACAACGCCTCGGATATCCAGTTCATCAAACAGGATACGTTGAATTTGATCAGGATTGCTCATTAATAACGTCTACAAGGTTAGCTGGCAGAAATGCCAGACAAAGGAAAAAGATTGCGGGGTATTTTAACACAGACTGTGCAAATTCAGACATGCCCTTGTTAATGGCTACGGTCATTAACGGTGAACTGCACCTTGCATCTAGCCTTCAGGTCTTGCAGGGCACTGACAGAACTTGTTCGCTGGTTCCTTAACCAGAGTCCGTGGCTGCATTGTCTGAAGAAATTAGCAACTACTTTGCAAAAATGCTTCTTTCAGAGTCTTTGAAAGATCGTATCTGACGGCGTTCTTTTTTATTAGGTCGATTGCGCGGATTCAGGCTGCTACCCATAGCTTTACGTTGTGCTGCATGCTCTTCACGTTTATGTACGCTTGCTTCAGTTTCCTGATAAAGTTTTTGAGCTTCCGGGGCTCCACGTCTCTGATCTGATAGAGCAACCACTACGATTTCTCTTTCATCAAAGCCCTGCCTGACTTCAAGGACAGCACCCACTTCAACATGGCGACTGCATTTGGTGCGTTGGCCGTTATAGTGAACCTTACCACCTTCAATCATTTGCTTTGCAATGGCGCGGGTCTTATAAAAACGTGCTGCCCATAACCATTTATCTAAACGAACTTTGTCTTCGGGGTGGGTCATGTGTCTCCGTTATTTTTTGGCAAAATCTCGTCAAAATGTTCGATGGCAGCAAAATCCATCATCTCACGTTTAGGCTGTTGGCTATCTGGCTGCACAATTGAGAGCAGATAACGAATACCATATTCACGTGCACTTTTGAGCACAGAAAAGCTGTCATCAATTAACAGTGTACGCTGTTTATCAAAAGCTTCCACTTCCTGAAGTTTATCCCAGAACAGAGGGTTTTCTTTCGGCATTCGGAAATCATGAGAACAGATCACATCATCCACCAGCTTATCCAGGCCTGTCTTCTTAATTTTCAAGGACAAACTATCATGGTGGGCATTCGTCACAATCACTGCTCTAATACCCTCTTCTTTTAAGATCTTAAGAAAGTCCTGCACATGAGGACGAAATGCAATTTTGTCCGCAATCTCATATTTAAGTTCGGTAATGGGTACATTGAGATCCTGAGTCCAGTAATCAAGACAGTACCAGTTCAGAGTTCCCTGCTGCTGCATGATCCGCTCATGTAACCATTCACGGGCTTCTGTTGCATCCATACTATGAATTTCAGCATAACGAAGGGGTAGATGTTCCAGCCAGAAAAAGGTATCAAAGTGTAAATCGAGAAGTGTGCCGTCCATATCCAGAAGGACGGTATCGATATTCTGCCAGTCGATCATGATCCGGGCCATTTATAGAGGAATAGTCAGTATGCCGGTTAAACCTGAAATTTTGAAGATCCAAGCCACGGCCCAAAGCCGTTTATTCAAAGTTGAGGAAATTGAGCTGCGCTTCTCAAACGGCGTTGAACGCACCTATGAACGCTTGGCGAACCGGGGCCGTGGTGCAGTGATGATCATACCTGTGACTTCGGACAATGAAGTTCTGTTGATTCGGGAATACGCTGTTGGTATTGAAGATTACACACTCACTCTTCCAAAAGGCCTGATAGATCCGGGGGAAACAGCCCATAAAGCAGCGGATCGCGAGCTAAAAGAGGAAGCAGGTTTTGGTAGCAACCACCTGCATACCCTCAAGGTGATGACCTCCGCCCCCAATTATATGGGACATACCATCACCGCAATCCTCGCCCGCGACCTCTACCCGTGCAAGCTGGAAGGTGATGAGCCTGAAGAGATGGAAGTTGTCAGCTGGCCTCTGGATAAGCTTGATCAGTTACTGCTGGATGAAGATTTTACTGAAGCCAGAGCCATTGCTGCGCTTTATATGACCCGGGACTATTTGCAAAACGAACAAACCAACTAGACTGTTATCAATACAACCCAAATAACAATAACAGAGGGTGAAGATGGACGATCAAAAAACCTTAGTAGCAAGGCTGCTATACATATGCGAGCAGGCATCTGAAGCGATTCTGGAGATCTACCAAAATACTGATTTTCAGGTACAAAAAAAAGCAGATAATTCACCTGTTACCCAAGCGGATATGGCTGCGCACGAGATCATTAATAGTGCGCTGCAGGAACTCACACCGGATATACCGCAACTGAGCGAGGAAGATTCCAGTGTTACTTTTTCACAACGTCAGGAATGGCCAAAGTTCTGGTGTATCGATCCGCTTGATGGGACTAAAGAATTTATCAATCGCAATGATGAATTCACCATCAATATTGCTTTGATTGAAAACCATCGCCCCATTCTGGGGATCGTATATGTCCCCGTTACGGGTACCGCTTATTGGGGTGGCACTCAGGTTGGCGCATGGAAAAAGTGTAAAGGTAAGGCACCCGTGCATATTCGCAGTCGCCCCTTAGGTGAAAAACTGGTCATTACCGCCAGCAGACGTCACGGGCAGGAGAAAAATGACAAACTGCTGCAACCTCTTTCACGCCACTTCCGTCAAATCAGTAATAAAGGTGTCGGCAGCTCTTTGAAAATGTGCCTGATCGCTGAAGGACTGGCAGATTTCTATCCTCGCTTATTCCCTACAAGTGAATGGGATACGGCAGCGGGCCAGGCTGTTGTCGAAGCGGCGGGAGGTCGTTTCGTCAATGCCAGCAACCTTGAGCCTCTCACCTACAACCAAAAAGAATCTTTGGAAAATCCATTCTTTTATGTCTGTGGTGACCCACAATTCCCACTGGAAGAGATCGCCAGACGAAGATAAGGCCACACATATTTAAGACAGACATAAAAAACGGGGCATATTAGCCCCGTTTTTTTATTTTAAGTCGTTTTATTCAGCAGCGCACGCCTGTGAACCCAAATAAACCACTTCTTCAACTTTTGCCCGAAAGGCAGGGTCTGTTGCGCGATTAGACATAATGAGTTTTACCTCATTATCACTGAAGTGTTTGTGAACATATTTTGCCAAACACTCACAACGTTCTTCAGTAACGTCATTGCCCTTCATACAGCCTTCTTGAAACGGCCCGTATGTGCTGGATGTAAGAAACTGAGTTTTCACCGCCAGGACCCCCAGGGATACAACAGAAATCCAGATCAAAACTTTATACATCGTACTACACTCGCTTCTTATCGTTATAAACTGAGCAAGCCATTCTATGTGGAATATTGGTCGCTTGCAGCAAACTTTAGTCGCA
>JASBRM010000297.1 GCA_030149405.1 Neptuniibacter sp.
TAGATAAGGGGTGCAAACAATTGCAAGAATGAACCAAAACAGAGGCCATAGCGAAAAAGATCTTTCTGTCTCAAGAAAGTAGGGCATTTCAGTCCTTAGAGTGACTTTCCAAAAGATACTGGATGCATCAATAGTACTGTAAAAACAGTTAAATACACACTTAGGTTGGTAAAAAATTGAACAATTTATCACCTCTGAATCTATATTTATTTGTAGAGCATTTATACATCTAATTTTTCTCAGTAAATCTGATCGAATTATCAGGTGGAAAATCAGGCAGAATACTTTTGATGCATTTCCCCCTAAGGTTCAGAAAACGAACGATTACTCGCAGGCCCGATATTGTTCGCTTACACAGGCATACCCATAAATAATCAACAAAGTTATGCACAGATTTCGGGGGTAACTTTAAACCTCACTTTTCTTTATAGGTTCCTAAGTAGCGGCAAGGCATTGCCGGACTTTTCATATTGAAGAGGTAAGGCTTAGGAGGCTTTTGTCTCAATCTCTAAAGAATAATCTTAAGTTTTGTAAAGCAAGGTTAAGTTATGTAAAGCCGGGTGAAAGAGTGTAAATATTTTCGGTTAGGTACAGCCATTGCAGTTTCCAGAGAGCTTTTAAACGATCCTAATTAAAGGAGATCATTATGGAAATGAGTGGTGTACAACCCATGGGGCCACCTCCAGGCATGGGAGGGCAAAAGCCTCCTTCTGCGTCAGAGATGGCTCAGCACATGGTTGAAGCTGTGGAAAACGGTGACATTGATGCAGAAACACTGGTCGAAAACCTGGAAAGCCGTTTTGGTGAAGATGCCAGTGCTGTGCTTGCTGAAGATGGTTCCATCGATGTTGAAGCATTAACCGAGTTGCTGAGCAGCTTTGATCCTGCAAATCAAAGGGGTCAAGCAGGAGAGGGTGGTCAGGCCGGTGCAATGCCGCCACCTCCACCTGGCGGCATGATGTCCCAAGAGGAACTACAGGCCAAACTCACCGAAGATTTTGGTGAAGATGCCGCCGCTGCTGTTTTCGATGAAGATGGCTCTCTCAACTTCGACGCGCTCAGAGAACTGCTGCAAAGTCGGAACAGTTCTGAAACAGGTACATTGCTCAGCACCAGCGTGTAATTGCCTTACCCTAGCAGGCCGAAAGCCGGCCTGCTTCTTTCTTGAACAGACTTGAATAAACTTCAAACAACTTTAGTCACTAGGGATAAAAATCGAGCAGATTTTGTGAGGCCAGTAATCTCGGGCTTCAGGGCAGATACTCATAAATAACTCACATACTTATCCACAGTTTTCGGGGGTAACTGTATGGCAGCACTTTATTGCAACTTGAGCTAAGCAAAATACTTATTCAGAACCGCCTTTCAATCAGGATGTTTAACATTTAAGAAACTATTTTTAATCTCTGCATGTCTCAATAAGCTCAACTAGGGTTAAGAACAACTATGAAACAGGGAGAGAGAAATGCGTATATTCCTTTCGTTTTTATCTGGTTTACTGATCAGCGGTAGTGTTGCTGCAGAAGGAACTGTGCAAGTGAAAAGCCAGCACAGTGTGGCTGTGACGGCAGATAAACTGGAAACGGTCTTGAAAAACAAAGGTATGACCGTGTTCAATCGCATTGATCACAGTGCCGGTGCTGCGGGGGTTGATATTGAACTTCGACCAACCGAATTGATCATTTTTGGCAACCCTAAAGTTGGTTCGCCTTTGATGCTATGCGCACAAGCTGCAGCGATTGATCTGCCTCAGAAAGCTCTGATCCATGAAGATGAAAAGGGCGATGTCTGGTTAACCTATAACGACCCGGCTTATCTCAAAGGGCGACATAATATTGAAGGCTGTGACCAGGTCCTGCAGAAGGTATCCGGTGCTCTGGCTAAGTTCTCCAAAGTCGCCACTGAATAAAACAGAGCGGGATCAGGGTAGTGCTACTTTCCGAATGGAGAACGACGTAGCGGTTTGATGCTTTCATCAGGCTGATAAGCTTCCACCGCGGCTCGTTTGTTTTTCTTAGGACCTGGTTTCTTACGGCTTTTTTTATTCCGGCTAGGTGCAGCTTCAGACTGCACCACTTTACCGTTTTCAATAAAAGGGACCGGACGAAGAGGAATTTTCTGTTTGATCAGTTTCCGGATGCGTTCCAGAAACTCTTTTTCAGATGAAGATACCAGAGATACCGCTTCACCAGTCTCACCCGCACGGCCGGTACGACCAATACGATGGACGTAGTTTTCAGGTACATTGGGCAGGTCGTAATTCACAACGTGAGGAAGTGACTCAATATCGAGCCCACGCGCTGCTATATCGGTAGCCACCAGAATATCCAGCCTGTCATCCACAAATCGTTTATAGGTTTGGTTACGCTCACGCTGCGATTTGTCTCCATGAATGCCCTCTGCATCCAGCCCTTCTTTCTGGAGATATTCAACCAACTGGTCCACCCGATTCTTGGTACGCGCAAATACTAGCGTCTGTCCCCATTCACCTTCTTTAATCAGGTAACTAAGCACATCGGATTTATCGCTATTATCCACGGAGTAAGCAAATTGCTTAACTTGCTGTGATGCTGAATTACGAGGGGCTACCCGAACCTTTTTCGGATCGTTCAGATAGAATTCTGCCAACACCTCAATACTTTCATCCAACGTTGCAGAGAACAGCAGGGTTTGGCGAGGCTCAGCAGCGAACTCCATGATCTGTTTAATCGGCTCGATAAAACCCAGATCCAGC
>JASBRM010000301.1 GCA_030149405.1 Neptuniibacter sp.
GCCTGAAAAAAAATCCAGCGTGCTGATTTTTCTGGAAGATTATTCGAAACTCAGCAGCCGTGCCCAACAGTTAAAACTCATATCTCTGGGCAGATTGACTGCCAGTATTGCGCATGAAATCAGAAACCCACTGGGAGCGATCAGTCATGCCGGGCAACTTCTGGAAGAATCCACGTCTATCGCTCAGGCAGACCGAAGGCTACTGGAAATAATTGAAACACACAGTAAAAGAGTGAATTCAATTATTGATAATATTCTTGGGGTGTCCAGAAATCAGGATATGATTCCTGAATTAATTTCATTAAATGACTGGCTGGAAAATTTTATCGAAAAATTTACAGCCTCATACAAAGAAGAGGTCAAACTCGAACTTGATTTGAGCAAAGAAGCTGTTCAGATTCGTTTTAACAGCAGCCAACTCGAACAGATAATGACCAACCTTTGTGAAAATGGAATTCGTTACAGTCTGAAAGAAACCAACCAGCCAGTTATTCTTATACGTACCAGTCTGGATGCAGACACTCAGAATCCCATACTTGAAATCATAGATAACGGGCCTGGAATAAATACTGATGATGAAGGAAATATTTTCGAGCCTTTTTATACAACGGAAACATCCGGAACAGGTCTGGGCTTATTCATATGTAAGGAAATTTGTGAAGCGTACCAGGCTCAAATATCTTATCATCGCACCAATGATGACAAGACCTGCTTCAGGATAAGATTTTCGCATCCCGAACAGAATATATTGTAAATAATCACAGGACTATTCACTGGAACCATTCACGGGAAGAACGCTGTGCAGAAAGTTTTAATTGTTGATGACGAACCGGATATTCGAGAGCTGCTTGAAATCACGCTGGGACGAATGCAGCTGGATACCGAAAGTGCTGAAGATCTGAATTCTGCCAGGGAATTACTCGGTAAAGAAGACTACAACCTGTGCCTGACTGACATGCGTCTGCCTTATGGTGATGGTCTGGAACTGGTTAAAGAGATTCAGTCAGATTACCCCAACATACCTGTTGCAGTAATTACGGCTCATGGCAGTACCGAAACTGCTATAACCGCACTGAAATCCGGTGCTTTTGATTTTGTCTCCAAACCCGTCGATCTGATCAAGTTACGCAGCCTGGTCAGTTCTGCTTTAAAACTCAGTCATGAGCCTGAAAAAATAAAAAATGCCGATGAGCCTTCTCCCATAAAAATTGTTGGTGAGTCCAAACAGATACAGGCTTTAAAAGCGCAGATAACCAAACTTTCCAGGTCCCAGGCACCGGTTTTTATCAGTGGCGAATCCGGCAGCGGTAAAGAACTGGCAGCGCGTGCTATACATGCCTTGGGTCCCAGAAAAGACAAAGAGTTTATTGCCATCAACTGTGGGGCAATTCCCACAGAACTGATGGAAAGTGAATTTTTCGGACACCTCAAAGGCAGCTTCACCGGGGCAGACAAAGATAAAGAAGGTTTATTTAAAGCTGCCGATGGTGGCAGCCTGTTCCTTGATGAAATCGCCGACCTGCCTTTGCATATGCAGGTAAAACTGCTCAGAGCAATTCAGGAAAAAACCATCAGACCCATCGGTTCTCAAACCGAAATTCCCGTTGATGTCAGGATTATTAGTGCCACCCATAAAAACCTTGCTGAAGCAGTTGACGCCGGTACGCTAAGACAGGATTTGTTTTATCGCATTAATGTCATTGAGTTGAAGGTACCCAGCCTGCGCGAACGTAAAATGGACATTCCGATTCTGGCACAAAGCTTTCTTAATCGACTGGCTGCTGAACATAACCAGGCACAAGTCAGCATTTCAACTGCGGCCCTGGCTAAGCTCGAGCAATATGATTTCCCGGGTAATATCCGTGAATTGGAAAATATTCTACAACGGGCTTATGCCTTGTCAGAAACTGATGAAATAGATGAAATAGATTTGCCACTTGTCACAAGCAGTAAAGCTGAGCTGCCTGCCGGAGATTTTTCTCTTGAGCAACATCTCGAAGAAATCGAACGCAAGGCGCTGCAAAATGCGCTCGAACAATCACGCTGGAATAAAACCGCTGCTGCAAAAAAACTGGGGATGACTTTTCGCTCTTTTCGTTACCGCATCAAGAAACTCGGACTTGTTGATGGTAAGGAATAAATTTTGACAGCTCGAGTATTCTCTACTTAACTTTTAACTACTTCTAATCTTAGATAACTCAAATCCAGACATGCACAGGGAGGTGCGATGTCTAACTTACAGCGTAGGTCCAATGCAGGATTCAACCTTGTTGAATTACTGATCATTCTTGCCATATCGGCCATACTTCTCAATCTGGCTGTGCCGGAGTTGTCTCAAGCCTTTGAGCGAAATCAGGCCAAAGTTGCCATCAATGAAATTAACCGTGCAATCATCTTAGCGCGTTATACCGCCATAAATAATGGTGTGATAACTACCTTGTGCAAAAGCAGAGACGGCAAACAGTGCGGCGGGCAATGGCAAGAAGGATTCATCGTTTTTACTGATAGCAATGCCGATAGAGTCATAAATGGAAATGACCAGCTTATTAGAATTTTCCCCAAGTTTGCCAGTGCAGGCACACTAACTTTTCGTGCGTTTCAGAATAAACAATATCTACAAATGACTCCCGAGGGATTTACCAATTATCAAAACGGGAATTTTACTTTCTGTCCAGAAAGCCGGGATGTCAGGCTGGCTCAACAAATCATTGTTAATCGAACTGGCAGAACCTATTTTGCCAGCGATGCTGATGGTGATGGAATTAAAGAAGGAGCGAATGGTAAGGCAATAAAGTGTAGCTAAGAATTTTGTTGATAATCACCAGCATTCCGTCGATGCAGCATTGTTACTATCTGTAGAAGTTTTGGCTCCCAGGTTAGTCAGAGTCAAGGTTGCACATTCAGTATCATTTGCCTGATCACCTGTTCCTGTCGCCGTCAAACTCCAACTGGACGCAGTCGCTGTCAATGCGATGGTGTAATAACCTTCATCACTGGTGATTGACGTCGTATTATCAGCAACCCCGCTGATCAGATCATTAAAGTCACCGGTATATTGATTGGTACGGAAAAAATAACGTTCCTGTAAAGTTGCCAGTCGACTCAGTGTTATCTGAGCATCTGCCCTGTTAGCCCTGCGGGTAGAGTCTTTATATGATGGAATGGCAATTGCTGCCAGTAAACCAATAATGGCAACCACCACCATCAGTTCAATCAAAGTAAAACCCTTGGATTGCTTTTTCATAGTTTCGTTATCCGACCAATGAAATCTCTGTATTACGCAAAGATTTTACATGATCTGCATTAAAACGGAATATCCAGGATTTCCCAGGATAATCTACCACCAGCACCTGGAGCTGATGAAAATCCGGTGCTGGTTGTTACACCCGTGGTAGAACCTGTTACTACCGATAAATCAGCAGTGTTGGTTGTTCCATCAATGGTCACTTCATTTCCGGTTCTGACAATTGCAGTTGGTGCAGATGGAGCACCCTGGCCAAGGTCTACACCAGCATAGGCAATTCCATCTTCAGATTCACCAAAGGGTCCAAAATACTGCGCCGTTCCGGTTCTGAAATTATAGGCATAGAGCAAACCATCACCTTCAACTGTACACAGATCATAGGAAGGCAGGTAAGAGGTAAAAATAATGCTACTACCTAAGACGAGAGATGTATTGAACACCCTTTCTGCCGGATTACCTCCACCTGAACCCAATGCATGCAGCCAGCCGTCTTCAGTATCCATTGCAGCGTACAGTTCGGTAAAGTTTTCGACACTGGTGCCAACAGATGTTGCATCTGAGTACAACAATGCTGCCGCACTACCCTCGCCGGTATCTGAGTCATAAACCGTACCATCACTTTTGACGATCAGATCAGTTGTGTCGACCAGGTCATCAATATCCACACTTGTACTGGTTCCTGTTTCCTTCACGCCGATAAAATATTGCTCGGCAGTTGAACGGTTATCGGCTGATGTAAACAGACGGCCTGTACCAAACAGCACCCATTCTTCACCTTTATCCACATCACGGCGAATATTAGGTCTCGCAGTAACTGGCTTATTTACATCAATCAGAGTTGACATGACTGCCAAGCCACCACTGTTAGAAAGTCCCATACTGGTAGTTGTTTCATC
>JASBRM010000315.1 GCA_030149405.1 Neptuniibacter sp.
AGGATGTGGACTGGCATCAGTGTATGAGGATCGACATCAAGGCGCTGTGCGACTGTGACTTGATCGCAATGCTGCCAGGCTGGGAAAACAGCCAGGGAGCACATCTTGAGCTTTATTGTAGGTGTTGAAGGTGTAGAAGAGATGGTCACCCGAGCAAACCAAAATGCTGCCCGAAACCACCTTTCAAATTGTGAGTTTTACCGGGCTGACTTAAGTAAAGATCTGGCTGCATTACCCTGGTATAAACAAGGCTTCAATAAAATCATTCTGGATCCTCCCCGTACTGGTGCGTTAGAGGTTATAAGACAGTTACAAGGGCATAACCCTGAGATGATTTTATACATCTCATGTAATCCGGCGGCTCTATCTCGCGACGGTGCAGAGCTCGTTAAACAGGGTTATATCGCGAAAAAGTTCTGCGTAATGGACATGTTCCCACACACTTCGCATGTGGAATCTATGATGCTGTTTGTAAATAAAAATGCCTGAAATTATTTATTCCGATGACAGTCTGGTCATCGCAAACAAACCCGCTGATATGTTATCGGTCCCAGGGAAAGGTCCTGAAAAACAGGACTGCCTCTGGAGAAGAGTTCAGCAGAAGTTCCCAACTGCAAGAATTGTTCATCGTCTCGATTACGCAACTTCAGGTATCATGGTTTTGGCGCTCTCTCTGGAGTCACAACGCACATTAAGCATTGCTTTTCAGAACAGGGATACCCGTAAACGCTATCAGGCAATCGTAGCAGGTAGTATTGGAGAATCTGAAGGCAGCGTTGAACTGCCTCTAAGGTGCGACTGGGAGAACCGCCCATTACAAATTGTCGACTTCGAACAGGGAAAACCCGCTCTAACCCATTGGCGAAAAATTGAAGAAACAGCATTGGGTACCCGCATGGAACTCACCCCTGTTACGGGACGCTCACATCAGCTCAGAGTTCATATGCAATCGATGGGGCATCCCATCATTGGTGACCGGTTTTACGCCACACCTGATCAGATTGCTTTGTCCTCAAGGTTATTGCTGCATGCAGAATATCTCGGATTCCCCCATCCGGTCACCTGCGAATGGGTGGAATTCAATGCAGAATGCCCTTTTTAACGTCTACTTAAACGGTGCGTAGCAATTGACCTTGTTGATACGCACGAATGTTTTCAGCAGTTTGATCAATAATTCTCATTCTGGCTTCAGCACTACCCCAGGCAATATGTGGGGTCACAATCAGATTAGGGATGGAAGAATCCAGCAATACATTGCCATCCTTTGGCGGCTCTTGAGTGAGAACATCTGTTGCAGCTCCAGCAATAACACCTGATCGCAGTGCTTCAGCCAGATCAGATTCATTCACAATTCCACCTCTGGCGGCATTAACCAGAAAAGCACTGTTCTTCATCTGTTTGAAGGTTTCAGCGGTAAACAGGTTGGCGGTCTCATCTGTAAGCGGGCAATGCAGGCTGATCACATCGGCTTGTTTAATAAACTCTTCAAATGAAACGCGCCCCGACGTTCCAGAAGAACCTATTCGCTCACAAATAATCACATTCATACCAAAGCTTTCTGCAATTCTGCCCACACCCTGACCTAAATTACCGTATCCAATAATACCCAGAGTACGGCCTTTTAATTCAATAATTGGGTGGTCAAAAAAACAAAACTGAGCCGATTGTTGCCAACGCCCTCTCTGCACATCATTGTGATAAGCCACCAGATTGGTATGCAGCATCAGGATCAATGACCACACGTGCTGAACAACTGAATCCACTCCATAAGCAACACAGTTTGATACCGGAATACCGGCTTCTGCCGCTGCTTCTTTATCAACCACATTCGTTCCCGTAGCCAACACGCAGATATACTTAAGGCTGTGAGTCCCTAAAATCGTGCTTCTAGATAAAGGCGTTTTGTTGGTAATAACAATATCGAAGCCCTTAATTCGCTCCATAACTTGCTCTGCTGCTGTAAGGTCATAAGTCACAAGCTCATCAAGCTGATTACGTAAAGGTTTGAGGTCAAAAGTTTCCAGCCCTTCCAGATCAAGAATTACTGCACGCATAGTTTCTCCAAAACAAAAAAGGGCCTTACGGCCCTTTTACTAATTCAGACTAACAATTAAGAATTAGGTAAATGTTCTTTAATTTCCCAAAGAATCTCTTCAGCCACGATAGCAGGGGCAGAAACGCCTTCGTTAGTATAAACACTCAGGAACACACCCAAACGGGTACGTATCAACTTCAACTGATACTGACCAGTATGTTCAAACTTACCTGTATTTTCATTATAGAAACCAGCATCCCCAGTACCGAAGATGTAGATAGGTTTGCCTGCAAACCAGATCTTATAACCCCTTTGATTGCCCTCATCAGCCACATCCACTAACGGGTCAACATCACCAGCTTCAACATTTTGTAGGTACGCAGCCGTTTTACCGGAAGTATAACTTATGCCGCCCTCATCATTTGGCTCAACTCCCAACGCAGCCGAAATTTGACTTGTATCTAGTTTAATTTCACCACGATCTGAATGTAGCCATTCAAAGAAGCCCATCTCTTCTATATCTTCGAACGGTGTCGTAGTTGTGTATGTCATGTAGAAATAACCGGTATCCTGGGCTCTGGTACCAACATCCAAATCCGCCTTATCTAGTGCAGAACTTACTTCAGCCCAAGCAGTATCGATGTCTGTGTCTAGTTTCAGGATAGGGTTGCCACGTGAATCACGACCCAGCTGCGTTCCAGAGCGTTGTTTGTCCTGAAATGCCAATAATGTCTGTGCATTACGTTCTCCTGATGCTTTTCCAAGATAACGCAACATCTCAAACATCATGTCCGATTTATAACTGACATCACGTGCCTGGGATCCCCAATTGATCTGAGAAATTTCTTGTTCTTCAGCAAAACGCACATGTTTCATTGCTATAGAAGTCCGGCCAGAATCTCCTGCAACTGGCTTCAGGCTAACTTGCAGTTTATCCTTGGTATTGCCAGGGATATCCTGAAAAGTAAGTCTTTTCACCCAAGTATCAACAAAGCTAAACTTTTTCGCTTCGTGAACAATCCACTGAGTTTCCATCACCGCATTTTGCGGGTCTGATTTACTCAGGCTGATACCATTAAACTGCCAAAACTCCTGCAATTTAACCCAAACACTGGCAATGCCTTCATCAACGATGATCAGTTTCTCGCCATTATGACGTTTCAAACTTACAGCTTCACTGCCCGCTTCTGCATAAAAGAATTCAGGTCTGGGTACTACAAAATCTCCGGTACGAGCTGTAGCAACCTGGCCTACTTCAGGAACAGTTAGGGTATCTTCAGTCGTTTTCGCTTTTAGGTGTTCAGGAACCTGCAATCGCTCACTTTTTTCAGCCAGTTCATAGTCCTGACTTCTATCTCGAATAATGCCCTGATCACCATAAATCGGGTTATCGTCGAGAACACTACAACCGGATACTAAAACAGCAGCCAATACCGGCAGACACACAGTTTTTTTCATTATTAAGGTCGCTTAGATCAGATCACAACTTTTCATAGCTTCACGTACGGTCTCATGATATTCATCAGCCAGTACTGTAAGTGGAAGGCGGATACCATAACCCATCCAGCCCATCTCTGCCATCGCCCATTTAACCGGGATAGGATTGGACTCAACAAACATGCTGTTATGAAGCTGCATCAGACTCTGGTTCAGATTACGAGCTTCTTCTGCTTCACCGTTCATAGCCAGTGCACAAAGTCTGGCCATTTCAGCTGGCGCCACATTAGCTGTAACAGAAATGTTGCCGTGGCCACCCGCCAGCATCAGTTCAACAGCAGTTTCGTCATCTCCTGAATAGATTGCAAAACCCTCTGGCGCATTAGCAATCAACTCTTTTGCACGATCGATATCGCCTGTCGCTTCTTTAATTCCAACAATGTTTGGAACAGCTGCAAGGCGCAAGGCAGTAGCAGGTTGCATGTCACATGCGGTACGGCCAGGTACATTGTATAGAATCTGTGGTATATCAACGGCCTCAGCAATAGCTTTGTAATGCTGGTACAAACCTTCTTGGGTCGGTTTGTTATAGTAAGGTGTTACCAATAGGCATGCATCTGCACCTACAGCTTTTGCTTCCGCCGTTAATTCAATAGCTTCAGCCGTTGAATTAGCTCCCGTGCCAGCAATCACAGGAATCTTTCCAGCTACGCGTTCAACAACACGTTTAATGACCTGACAGTGCTCGTCACAGTTAAGTGTTGCAGACTCACCAGTAGTGCCCACAGCGACGATGGAATCCGTGCCCTTATCCACATGCATGTCTACCAGTTTGTCGAGGTTTTCCCAATCGACATCGCCGTTAGAGTGCATTGGTGTAACGAGAGCAACGCTGCTGCCAGTAATCATTTTTTTCTCCGTGAAGATACAATAGGTTCCGGTAAATTAACGTGATCCAAAACCCGGGTAAAACAACAATATCAGCCTCATTTGGCTGACCTTATAATCTGAACGATATCTGGTATCGTATAAAGGGATCTTATTCTATACGATTTTCCACTTTGTTGAGTAGCTTCATCACTAAGGATTTATTATGAGCAGCGTAGCAATTGACCAAAAAGTGCCTTCTTTTACAGCTCAGGCCACAAGTGAACAGACCATTTCTTCTGAAGAATTAGCCGGTAAAAATGTTGTGATCTATTTTTACCCTAAAGACAGCACCCCAGGTTGTACAACTGAAGGCCAAAATTTCCGTGATTCTATTGGTGAGTTTGAAGCTGCAAACACGGTAATTTTTGGAGTATCTCGTGATAGCTTGCGAGCACACGAGAACTTCAAAGCAAAACAATCCTTTCCTTTTGAACTGATCAGCGACCCTGATGAAGAAATTTGCAAACTGTTTGATGTAATTAAATTGAAGAAAAATTACGGTCGGGAATATATGGGCATTGAGCGCTCAACTTTTTTGATTGACGCTGAAGGCGTTCTGAAAAGTGAATGGCGTGGAGTGAAAGTTAAAGGTCATGTAGAAGAAGTACTGGAAGCTGCTAAGGCGCTCTGAATTTCGAACGAGAGCAGCTATGCGCTGCTCTCTTCATGTACAACCTGTTTAGCTTTCGGCCAAGCGCTGACAATCGCCTTAAACAAGGTTGCCAGAGGTATCGCAAAAAATACTCCCCAGAATCCCCATAAACCTCCAAACACTAGAACCGCAACGATAATCGCAACCGGATGCAGGTTAACCGCCTCAGAAAACAATAGCGGCACCAATACGTTTCCGTCTAACGCCTGAATAATTGCATAAGCAATCATCAAATACATGAAATCACCGCTCCAGCCCCACTGGAAGAAACCAATCAAAGCAACAGGCAGAGTCACTAACGCAGCACCAATATAAGGTATAAGCACTGAGAGCCCCACCAGAATCCCCAGAAGTGCCGCATAGTTGATTCCCAGGAAGAAGAACGTGATGTAAGTCACTACACCCACGACGATAATTTCAATCGCTTTACCACGAATGTAATTAGCTATCTGATCATCCATTTCATTCCAGACCTGGGTCATCATGTCACGTTTTTCAGGCAAGAAAGAAACCCACCAACGGGTCAGTGAACCACCGTCTTTCAGGAAGAAGAAAACCAGAATAGGCACCAGTACC
>JASBRM010000319.1 GCA_030149405.1 Neptuniibacter sp.
CGCCTTCGCTGAGCAACCGGTTATAGAAGTGTTTAAGTCACCCTCCTGCCAGTGCTGTTCACATTGGGAAGACCACCTACGCGAAAATGGCTTAAAAGTAATCTCACGAATGTCCAATAATCTTGGTGCGGTTAAACAACACTTTAATATCCCCAGAAATCTGGCTTCTTGTCATACTGGCGTCATTAATGGCTACTTTATTGAAGGTCATGTTCCTGCAAGTGATATCAAAAAACTTCTCGCAGAAAAGCCAGCCATCCGAGGATTAACTGTACCAGGCATGCCAGCAGGTCAGAATGTACCAGGAATGGAAACCAGACCAGGCAATGATACCTATGATGTTCTGGCTGTAGATGAAGAGAAAGTGACCGTTTTTAATCACTACGAATGACGAAGTGAATGGGCAACAAAGAATGTCTAAACAAGCCCAATCATCAGAATCTTTGAGATAAAACGTTCCTAATATTCCTAAAAACAGTATTCAAGATAATTGCTGCTGGATATAACCTTATTTAGAAAGCGGTTATAGCAATATTGTAAATGCTGTGCATTAATATACGGATCGAATATCAAGGTAGTACCGATGCAAGAGCAAGCTTCTGAACTGAACCCTCCTATTATAGCGATAGGATCATCTGCTGGCGGTCTTGAGGCTGTATCACAGCTCTTATCAAACCTCGAACCCGGTTTTAATTACGCTGTGGTTGTGCTGCAACACCTCTCACCTACCTATAAAAGCATGATGCCCGAGTTACTCACGCGTGAAACCCGCTTAAGAGTAACAGCACTGGAAGATAAGGTGAAACCCGTTGCTGGTACGGTTTATGTAGTCCCACCGAATAAAAATGCCACAGTCATTGAAGGTGAACTTTATCTTCAGGACGCTGAACCCGAAATCTCGCCAAAGCCATCTATAAATGAGTTTTTTATCTCTTTAGCAGAGGAATACCAAGACCAGTCTGTCGGAGTGATTCTATCCGGTACAGGATCCGATGGCACAGCCGGTCTGAAGGCTATCCAGTCAGCTGGAGGTATCACAATTGCACAGAAGCCTGACACTGCCAAATACACTGGCATGCCTTGCTCTGCAATAGAATCAAGTGTTGTGGATTTTGTATTAGCCCCCGATGAAATCGCCAAAAAGCTCATGAGCTTGCCGGATGCTTTGAAAGTTCAACAAAGCATTTCTCAATCTGTACTTGAAAAGATAATCAGCACTCTGAATCAGCAGACCAATCTTGATTTCTCAGGTTATAAAGTGGGCACTTTATCCAGAAGGATCAGGCGCAGAATGGTGGCTACGGGCCACCCTACAATGGAAGTTTATCTGGAATGGTTAACTAACACGCCCGAAGAGATCGAAGCATTATCAAAAGATATTCTAATTTCAGTTACTGCATTCTTCAGAGATTCTGAATCATTCGCTTCCTTACAGAAAAACCTCTCAAAAAATCTGGATCAACTTCAGGCTGAAGATGAATTCCGGGTTTGGGTTGCTGGCTGTGCTACAGGTGAAGAAGCCTACACATTGGCCATTTTAGTTTTAGAAGAGCTGTTAGAAAGAAGGATAGTTAACCCGGTACAGATCTTCGCGACGGATATTGATGAAGACGCTCTGAATTTCGCACGCCAGGGGATTTATCCTCAACAAGCGCTGAGCAATATACCTGAAGAACTGGTTAAAAAGTATTTTGTTGCCAAACCGGACAAAACCTTTGAAGTGAATAAATCACTTCGCGATATGATCGTTTTTGCTCGCCATAATGTGATTAATGATCCCCCTTTCCTGCGACTCAACCTGATTACCTGCCGGAATGTTTTGATCTATTTCGATAACGCCTTGCAATCTAAAGTCCTTCAGCGCTTTCATTTCGCGCTTATGGAGAAAGGTCTGCTATTCCTTGGACGTTCTGAAAGCGTCGCCCAAGCTGAGCAACTCTTTAACTATATTGACCGTAGAGAGAGACTGTTTCAGAAATCTGGTAGCTCACACGCTGTAGTTGATGCCAAGCTCACCAGAAAACTCACTAATCTTAATATAAGAAGAAAAGAGTCCCCTCAACAGCTGCTTGATGCATTAACCTCTCACCTGAATGCTACCGCTGCGCTTTGCGATCAGGAAGGTAAGGTTCTGCAAACCTCAGGCAATGTAAATGAATTTTTTACCTTCCCTGCTAATGTCACCGATATTTCAGTGTTTGATGTGGTACATCCATTGTTCAAAAGCGAACTGATGGCAATGCTCCACCAACTGAAAAAGAGTAATTCAGGACAAACAGGGCGTGCGATCAATCTTAATGAAAAGAACTGGAAACTTTCAGTTACGCCGGTAAGACCGGGTTCAGATAACAGAGTTTTACTACTCATATCACCATCTGAAGCATCGGGTGCCAGCAAGAGTAATATCAACGTTTCTCAGGTTTACTCCGATGAGTTGCAAGTCACGCAGGAACAGCTGCAATCACTTGTTGAAGAACTGGCGACCGCCAACGAAGAGATGCAATCTCTGAATGAAGAAGCTCAGGCGTCTAACGAAGAGCTACAGGCAACCAACGAGGAGATGGAGGCAGCAAACGAAGAGTTACAAGCCACCAATGAAGAGTTAGTCAGTGTAAACGAGGAGTTAAGCGTTAAAACCTCTGAACTGACGTCTCTGAATAATGAATATATACACCTATATGATTCTATAGACTTCCCAGTACTTGTCTTTGATAACAAACTCAATCTGGTGCGATTTAACGCCAGTGCAGCCTACGAGTTCAACTTAAGAATCAAT
>JASBRM010000328.1 GCA_030149405.1 Neptuniibacter sp.
TATTTCTGGCGGAATCAACCTTAGGCTGCCCAATACGCTTGGTATGGTGAGCAATTTGGCGTTGCAGGTTCGAAAGCTCCACCTCGTCATCATCAACCAGCACTAATTCACCCACACAGGCCGCTGCAAGATACATTGCCACAGGACTGCCTAAACCGCCGAGACCCAGAACCAGTACACTTGAGTTAAACCAGGTTTCCTGACCATTAATTTCCACATCAGGCAACATGATTTGCCGGCTATAGCGTAGCAACTGCTCATCAGTCAGCATCCAATTCTCCTTCACTTGTCAGGGCACTTGCTGATCAGATTACCAGCGGCCAAAAGTTACTCGTTCATTCTGCCCATAGTCACAACAGGTATCTACTTCTTTATAACCCAAATGCTGTAATAAGCTTCGGCATTGCTCACCTTGATCATAGCCATGTTCGAACAACAGCCAGCCTCCGCGCTTTAGATAGCCACGCGCCTGATCCGCAATCAATTCAATATCCGCCATACCTTTGTTATCAGCCACAAGCGCGGTTAGCGGCTCAAACCGAACATCTCCCTGCTGCAGATGCTGATCATCCGGGTCGATATATGGCGGGTTACTGACGATGAGATCGTATTCACCTGAATGCGGTTCAAACCAACTTCCCTTAAGAACAGCCAGATTACTGAGTTGCAGCCGATCACAATTTCGCTGCGCCAGTTCCACGGCCTGTGGAATATAATCTGAAGCAACAACTTCCCAACCGGGTTGTTCTGCCGCCAGAGCCAGTGCAATTGCTCCTGTTCCCGTACCCAGATCTGCTACCCGGGCGACTTTATCGGTACACAACTCCAACGCTTTTTCCACCAGAACTTCAGTATCTGGACGAGGAATCAGCGTGTGAGGAGAGACCTCAAGATCAAAGCTCCAGAATCCACGACGACCAATAATATGCGCGACAGGTTCTCCCTGAATCCTCCGCTCCAGCATGTCTGCCAGAGCGTCTAACTGATCCTGTTCTAACTGCTTTTCAGGCCAGGTGTATAAGTAGCTGGAAGGTCGCTCCAGCAGATGGCACAACATCAGCTCAAGATCGAGCTGCGGCGATTCACTGATCACTTCAAGCTTTTTACTGAGTTTTAGCGCGTCTCGGATCTGCATAACAAATAACAGGTATTAAAAAGGGCCAGTTAAGGCCCTTTAGGTTTTTAACCCTCTTCGGATAAAGCACCCAGCTGTTCAGCCTGATACTCATTCAAAAGCGGCTCAACAACGTGTTGTAATTCACCACCCACAATCTCTTGCAGCTTATATAAGGTCAGATTGATACGGTGATCCGTAACGCGACCTTGTGGATAGTTATAGGTACGAATACGCTCAGAGCGATCACCACTACCGACCAGACTCTTACGTGTACTCGCCATCTCTGCAGCCTGACGCTCCTGCTCAGCAGCCTGTAACCGGGATGCCAGGAGCGACATCGCCTTAGCTCGGTTTTTATGCTGCGAGCGCTCCTCCTGACACTCCACCACCACACCGGTTGGAATATGGGTGAGACGGATTGCGGAATCGGTTTTGTTTACGTGCTGTCCACCAGCACCCGACGCTCTGAAAGTATCCACTCGCAGATCCGCTTTATTGATTTCGATCTCTGCTGACTCATCCATTTCCGCCATAATCGCAACAGTACAAGCAGAAGTATGGATACGTCCCTGCGACTCAGTTTCTGGGACACGCTGAACCCGGTGAGCACCGGACTCAAACTTCAGTTGTGAATAAACGTCAGTACCTACAATACGCGAGATAATCTCTTTATAGCCACCATGCTCACCTTCGTTTGCACTGACAACCTCTACACGCCAACCCTGTGTTTCAGCATAACGGGAATACATACGGAACAGATCACCCGCAAAGATCGCCGCTTCGTCACCACCCGTACCTGCGCGTACCTCAAGAAACACGTTGCGAGAATCATTAGGATCTTTAGGCAACAAAAGAATCTGTAGTTCAGCCTCAAGTTCTTCGATACGGGCTTTAACAGACGGATACTCTTCCTTAGCCATTTCACGCATATCAGGATCACTGTCAGCCATCATCATTTCGGCTTCTTCCAGATCTTCCTGCGCTTGCTGGTAAGCTGCAAAAGACTGAACTACTGGCTCAATCTCAGAATACTCCATAGAGTAATCTCGGAACTTTTCCTGATCAGAGATTACTTCAGCATCCGAAAGCAAAGCTGCAAGCTCTTCGTAGCGATCACTGAGCTTTTCCAGCTTACTTAAAATCGACTCTTTCATTTTTTCTCATTCTTTGTAAATTCGCCCAACTGATATAGCTCCTGCACCAGTTCAAGCATATCGCCGCGACCATCTGCACTTGCTTTACGCATTTGAATGGTTGGGTGGTGAAGCATTTTATTGGTCAAACCCCGGGCCAGCATAGCCAGAACCTCGTCGGCGGGCTTGCCATTTTCCAGTTGCTTCAGAGCTTTTTCGAGTTCCTGATCGCGCAGCATTTCAGCCTGCCCGCGGAACATAGTCAGAACATCAACCGCATCCAGAGAACGTAACTGACGCATAAAATCATGCGCCCCATTCTCGATAATCTCTTCAGCCTGACGAGCGGCCGTCTCACGGCTACGCTGGTTTTCTTCAATAACCTCTTTAAGGTCGTCTACCGTATAAAGGTAGACATCATCCAGCTCACCAACCTGGGTTTCAATATCACGTGGAACAGCGATATCCACCATAAAGATCGGACGATGTTTACGTTTCTTCAGGGCCGACTCAACAGCACCTTTACCCAGAATAGGTAGCTGACTCGCAGTTGAGGCAATCACTATATCTGCATCCGCTAGCGCATCAGGAATATCGCCTAACAGAATTGCCTTACCAGAAAACTCTTCTGCCAGCGTTAATGCCCGGTTCAAAGTTCGGTTTGCAACAGTAATTTCTTTAACGCCAGCCTGGAACAAGTGCCTAGATACCAGTTCAATCGTTTCACCTGCTCCGATCAGTAGAGCCTTGCTTGTACTCATATCTGCAAAAATATGCTGCGCCAGACTAACGGCAGCATAAGCTACGGAAACCGGGTTTTCACCAATCGCAGTATCTGTTCTTACTTGTTTAGCAACAGAGAAGGTTTGCTGGAAAAGACGCCCTAATTCGGCACCGACATAACCATTTTCCTGAGAAACACTGTAGGCAGATTTTAATTGCCCTAGAATCTGTGGCTCACCTAACACCAGAGAGTCAAGACCACTGGCTACACGCATCATGTGTCGGGCAGCATCTTCATCCCAGAATGCATAGGAGCAATCTTGCAGTTGTTCCGGGTCCAGACCGTGGTATTCACCCAACCATTCCAATAAAGCCCGCGAGCCTTCAATGGCTGAGGAACAATAAACTTCTGTGCGGTTACAGGTCGATAAAATGGCGATCTCTTTCAGGTCAGCAGAGACTTTAGCTGCATTCATCGCTTCAGCCATGGACTCAGGGGCAAACGCCACCTTCTCCCGGACATCAAC
>JASBRM010000355.1 GCA_030149405.1 Neptuniibacter sp.
GAAGAGCAATACTCTGACCGGATACAAATTGTCCAACCAGACGATCTCCATCACCATCTACAAACTCATAAAAACCCACATCTGTAGAGCTGTCATGTTGAAGTGTATAAACATCGCCCGCCGCGGCACTCGCCAAATCCAGAGTTACCCCAAAGTTGTTCTGGATATCGGTCAATGTGATATTGCTTAACGAGGTTGGCGGCGTTGCAGAATCGGTCACATCGTAATCATTCGCGCCATTTACCGTAATGGTGATCGGAGCGGTAATGTTTGAAAACACATCGTAATCTGAAACCGAAAGGTTACTGGCTGTACCTGTATTACCTACATTTGCAGCGAGCTCCAATGGAGACAAAAACGAAACATCAAAAGGTGGGGTCATCTCGCCCGCCACAACCGACATTTCCGCATAGTTTTGATCAGTGATTGAAACACTGGCAATACCGGTGCCTGTGTTACCACTATCTTCAGATGTCGCTAGAGGCGCAGCCAACGCTAATAAACTCGCCTGGTTCAATACTGAATCGATCTCAGAAGCAGCATTCCGGGCAGGTCGTAGGATAAATGAATCAGAAGTACCAAAGGTGCCGGCAGCATCCAAAGTCATGGTAAAGCCATCAATCCTGAGCGTCATTTCACCGGATAACATATCCAGAAAGTACTCTCCGTCCTGATCAACATCAGTAGAAGCCGCTTCTGAAGTCAGAGTTGCTTCTGTCCAGCGCTGGCCATCCGATTCACGCGTGAGGGTAAAGCCACCATTGTTATTAAAATCGAGAGAGTATTCAGATGCATACAAACTGGCGACATCATTGATAATGACGCCTCCTGTCACCTGGGAAACATTATCTCGTTCAGTCAGAACCCGGTCAGCGACAGCCTGTGATGCATTGATATCCGTGAACATCAACCCACCGGCATCACCATTCAGGTCCATACCTTTCTGATGCTGTTCGTTCATGCTGTCTGCAAAAACCAGAGCAATACGCCCTAATTCATCCAGAGACGAACCCAGAATATCCTCTCTGTAGTCCAATAAACCACCAACCTTGCCTCCGGAAAGCTGGTTGGTAATATCGCCAATACTGTTGCCGGTCTGGATACCGATGTTCAACTGGCTACTATCCGCTGGACCCAGAATTGTGCTTAAGGTACTGGTTGAAAGCCCAACGACCAGTGGTTCACCGTTACCAATAAATACACTGACCTCCCCAGAGGGCTGGTCCAGTGTTGTAAAACCGATGTAAGTGGATAACTCTTCTAACTTAGCATCACGCTGGTCAAGTAACTCACTGCTAACCTCACCGGATGCTTGTTGGATCGCAATATCTTCATTCAATTGCGCAATATGTCCGGCAATACTGTTGATTGCAGATACACTGCTTTCCAAACGACCATTAATTGAGTCATTCTGACGACGGATATTTGCGTCCAGATCATTGAATCGCTGAACCAGAGATTCTGATTGTGCAATAAAGAGTTCTCGGTTGGGCAAGCTAACAGGGTCATCTACTGCCGTCTGTAACGCCCCGAAATAGTCATCCATTGCCGTGGATATACTGGTGACATCAGATGCCATCAGGTTATCCAGCTCATTGGCAAAATCTTCGAAGATATCGTAGCTACTGTAGGTAGAACTATCTGCCCAGATCTGGCGATTGAGAAAGGCATCTGCAACACGATCAATATCATCAATCAGCACACCGCCCTGCCCTTCTCGGGACTCAAAGACTGGTCGCTGGCGTGTATAGCCCTCAGTATTTACGTTACTGATGTTCTGACCAGTAACAGCCAGTGCAGTCTGGTTAGCCTGCAGGCTTTGAGTACCAAGTGTAAGTAAACCAAAACTGGACATAATCTACTCCTTTGAGGATTTGGCGCTGTTATGCAAAGCAGGTCACAACTCAACCATCGGTTGAGTCAGTGCCTTTGCTGGCTAGCAGATCACCCTCAAATATTCTCTTAATCTTCTCAGCATATTCTGGATCGGTGGCATAACCCGCTTCCTGAAGTTGCTGAACATAAGCATATGGGTCATTGGCATTTTCCAATGCCAAGGTGTATCGGGGACTGTTCTTAAGAAAATCAACATAATCCCTGAAGCTATCCTCATAGCTTTCGTAACTGCGGAATTGAGCCTGCTCCCTTTGAGCCACTCCATTTCGGTATTCAAGTGTGAATACACGTGCACTGTTTCCGCCCCAGCGCGAATCTGCTTTTATATTGAACAGGTTATTACTGTTACTACCGTCTGCGTCCCGAACCATGAACTTGCCCCAACCCGTTTCCAGAGCTGATTGCGCAAGTAACACTCTTGGGTCAACACCCAGTTCGCTTGCAACCTTTTCAGCCAAAGGCATCAGTTTTTCTACAAACTCTTCCGGAGTTTCAAAACGCTCCGGAAGATCGCTTTCCTGAGCATTTACAGCGGCTTTAAGCTGCTGTTCAAACACTTCTTTAACTGTGGTTTTTTGCTCATCTGTCAACGTCACACCCGGCGGGTTTTCTTCACCTTCAGCTTTGGCTAGCAATGCAGATGCAGCAATGGCTGCAGCCTGATCCATAGCCTGGTTAAGACGACGACTTTCCAGGTTCTGCAACTCAGGATTCGGCGTTTTGGCATCTGCCTGGCCACCCAGCTGCCGAACCAGCACATCGGTCAAACCAATACCTTTTGCATTCGCCATCTCCATAGAGATCTGGTTGTCATACATGCTCTGGTAAAATTTGGTCTGACTGCTGTTCATGAAGTTATCTTCACCGAATGCAGCGTTTGCTTCTCGCATAGAACGCAACAGCATATTCAGAAACAGCTGCTCAAATTGTTGAGCCGCCAGTTTCAGGCCTTCATCACTATTCGTTTTGGCCTTGGACTTTAGTTTCTGTAGCTCAGCCAGATCGGTATACAGCTGAGGATTGCTACCTGCGCCCGTTTTAATCATTTAGATCACCACCAATTCAGCTTTCAAAGCACCCGCTTGCTTCAGTGCTTCGAGAATGGCCATCAGATCCCCCGGGGCTGCACCCACCTGATTTACCGCTTCTACGATGTCCTGAAGGTTTGCGCCTGGAGAGAACTCGAACATACGCCCAGAACCTTCATCGATCTCAATACCTGTTCTTGGTGAAATCACTGTACGGCCTTCACCCAGAGGATTAGGCTGATCCACATTAATTTCTTCGGTAATGGCTACAGTCAAACCACCATGAGTGATTGCGACCGGAGACACCTGCACATCCTGACCGATAATGATGGTGCCTGTGCGGGAGTTGATCACAACCTTCGCTGCATCACGTGCAGGCTCGACATTAAGATTTTCTAGCACGGAAAGGAATGTAACCCTCTGTGATGGATCACGAGGTGCCATTACACGAATTGAAGCCGCGTCCATGGATGCTGCCATCTGCGATCCCAGCAGTGTATTGATCTGCTCAGCAACACGACGCGAAGTGGTGAAATCAGGACGATGCAGATTCAGAACCAGGCTATCCCCTTGAGTGAAACCACTCGGTACTGCTCGCTCTACTGTCGCACCGTTTGGAATACGACCAACACTTGGTACATTCAGTGACAAACGCGAACCATCCGCGCCCTGCACACCAAACCCTGAAACTACCAAATTACCCTGAGCAATAGCATAAACCTGACCATCAGCACCTTTGAGTGGAGACATCAGCAAGCTGCCACCACGCAAGCTTTTAGCATCACCAATTGCCGATACAGTGATATCAATTGCCTGACCTGGTTTAGCAAACGCTGGCAATTCAGCATGAATAGCAACGGCAGCAATGTTCTTGGACTGAGGGTTAGTCGTTGGCGGAATAGCAACACCAAAGTTATTCAGCATGTTTCTGAAGGTTTGCGAGGTGAATGAGGTTTTATCACCTGTACCATCCAGACCCACAACCAGGCCGTAACCCACCAACTGGTTAGAACGCACACCTGAAATGCTGACCATATCCTTAAGACGGCTAGCTTCGACACTAAGGCTCAGCAGCAAACATGTAATGGAGATTAAAAGCTTTTTCATCTCAGTTCTCCTTAGAATGGCATCAACGCACTAACAAAGAATTTAGACATCCAGCCCATTACGTTGGTGTCATGAACTACACCGGTACCGCTATAAGCAATTCGCGCGTCAGCAATCTTGGTGGATGGAACCGTATTGTCAGAACTAATATCCTGCGGGCGAATCAAACCGCTGATACGGATGTATTCATCTCCCTGATTCAGGGTCAGCCACTTTTCACCTTTAACCAACAGCACACCGTTTGGATAAACATCATGTACGGTCACAGTGATGTTACCTGTGAGGTTATTGCTCATATCAGAGGTACCCTCACCATCAAATGCAGTTGTTGGGCCGGTGGCAGATAGACTCAGAGGTTTGCCAAGCACACTGACGTTATCGCCCAGTACCGTTGGCTGTGTCAGAGTTACGCTGCTGGTTTTATCCAGTTCAGTTGTTGCACTTTTCTGTGAGCTGGTGCTCTCTTGCAGACTCACGGTAAGAATGTCACCAATTCGATGCGCGCGGCCATCACCATATAAATTCATGCTGGTCGCAGAGTTATAGATGGAACCATCTATTGGCTTTACCTGAACCATCTTCTGCGGAGTAATCGGTGCATATTCAGGGTTGTCGGGTTTAACCTGTTTCTGCACACAACCTGTTACCAGAAAACTTAGTGCTAACAGGGATAAGATTGCTTTATTCATTTAATTCACCCTTTCACATTAAAGTTGCTGGCTAACGAAGGACAACATCTCATCCGCCGTTGAAATAACCTTAGAATTCATCTCATAGGCACGCTGCGTGGTAATCATATCTACCAGCTCTTGTACCGCATTTACGTTAGAACCTTCCAAAGCACCCTGAACCATAATGCCAGTACCATTCTCACCCGGGTTACTTGCCAATGGAGCTCCACTTGCTCCGGTTTCCTGAAACAGGTTTTGACCTAACGCCTGAAGCCCTTGAGGGTTCACAAAATCAGCCAGCTGAATCTGACCAATATCCTGTGGATCAGGATTACCCGCTGTTGTTACCTGCACCAAACCATCTGTACTGATACTGAAAGAAACCACTTCTCCTGGCAAAGTGATCGCTGGCTCTAGCAAGTAACCTTCCGCCGTCACCAACTCATTATCGGCATTCAGGTGGAGCTGACCGTTTCGGGTATAAGCCGCATCACCATTCGGCAGGGTTACCTGAAGAAAACCTCTGCCGTTGATAGCAACATCAAATGCTTCATCAGTAATCTCAATTTCGCCGGTCCCAAACAATTTCTGGGTACCTACTGTTCTAACACCTAAACCAACCTGAAGACCGGAAGGCAGCTGCGCACCCTCTCCTGATTGAGCACCTGGCTGACGACGAACCTGATACATCAAGTCCTCGAAAACCACATTGTCTTTCTTAAAACCAACCGTCGATACGTTAGCCAGGTTGTTGGAAATCACCTTAAGGTTCGTATCCTGGGCAGTCATACCCGTTTTAGCGACGTTCAAAGCACCATGCATTACTCTGTCCTCAAGTGATTATTAGCTCATTCTCAGAATCGCAGCTGCGGCTTCTGAGTTTTCTTCAGCGGTTTTCATCATTTTTATCTGCATCTCAAACTGTCGGGATGTAGAGATAATTCCCGTCAGTTCAGTTACAGCATTTACGTTACTTGCTTCAACATAGCCTGAGCGCACACGTACATTTGGGTCAGGTAGTTCGGGTACTTCTGAACCCGTCGTCATCAATCCGTCTTTACCCTTAAACAAGGTTGCAGGATCTGGATTCACTAACTTCAATTGATCTGCGACCAGGAGCTCAGTAGCATTTTCACCCAGAGGCCTGATCGTAATTGTTCCGTCAGTTGCTATCTCTAAGCTGTCAAAAGGAGGGAGAACGATAGGAATGCCACCATTGCCCATAACCGGCAAACCGCTGCCAGTCACCAACTGGTTTGCGGCATTGATCTGCAGTTTGCCGCCGCGGGTATAACCTTCAGTTCCATCAGGTTTGATGACTGTCATCCAACCATCACCCGTCAACGCAACATCCAGCGTACGGCCCGTTTCAATTAAGGTTCCGTGAGTCAGATCTGTAGCTGGGCGTTCGGTTTGAGCATAAACCCTGGAGGCATGACCCTCCCCAAACACTTGCATAGCGCGGGCTTGCGCCAAATCTGCCTTAAAGCCTGTGGTATTAGCATTTGCAAGGTTATTGGCATGAGCCTGCTGTGCGAGCATATTCTCGCGAGCGCCGCTCATTGCTAAATATAAAACCTTATCCATTTCTCACTTCCAGTATTATCAGCTTGATAGCTCAAATTATTATTTAGGCGATTCCGCCTTATATAGGTAATAGCAACGAGCATGCCAAAAAAAAGGCCGCATAAATGCGGCCTAAAAAGTGAGAATGTATTTCTTTAAATCTGCAGAATAGCCTGAGTAACAGTATTCTGAGTTTCAATCGTTTTAGAGTTTGCCTGGAAGTTACGCTGCGCCTCGATCAAGGCTACCAGCTCCGCAGACAAATCCACGTTCGATTGTTCAAGTGCAGCTGATCGCAAGGTACCATTCAAGCCAGTTCCTGGCGGGTTCACAATCGCATCACCCGACGTCAGCGTCGAAATCCACTCCGTATCACCCGCTGGCTGAAGACCCGCCTGATTCTCAAATGTAGCTATAGCAACCACACCCAGATCCTGGTTTTGACCATTCGAGAAGCTCGCAACCATTTCACCCGTTTCACTGAAACTTACGCCAATCAAATCACCTTTGGTGTAACCATCCTGTGCAGATGCTTTCACAATCGATTCAGAAGCGAACTGAGTGGTATTGGTTATATCCAATGTAATAGTGGTTGTAGGGTCCGCAGGGTCCGCACCGGTAATCGAAATCGATGGTACAACAGCGCTTGCAGAGAAGGTCGAACCATTGATCGAACTCAACAAACCATTGGTTGAGTTAAAGCCAACTAAGATCGGGCCAGGCTCTGTACCTGTTCCCACTTCACCTGGATCCAAATCCTTACCAATATCCAGCAACTCTGTGCCGTTCAGGTAGGCATACATACGGTATACACCCTGGAATGTATTATCACCTTGCTTGATAGTCGGCTGAGTACCCAACCAAAGAGGGTCTGTAGCACCACTACCTACGTTAGCATCAAAGGTGATACCTGGATTTACATCCCCGGCTTCAGCTTTGTAGGTCACTGTAAATTCATTGGTCGCATTATCATAAATAACCGACTCAACATCTGGATTGGCATCCAGAATATTGGCTTCAACTGCGGAGATCGCCTCACCCACCTGATCCTGTGTCAGACCAGCCGTCAGAGAAATATTCACACCACCTATATCAATCAAGGTGTTATCAACCAGAGAGTCTGTACCACCAAATGCTGTTGCAGCATCCAAAGCAAAAGTATGCGTCTCATTTGCCGCGATTTCAGCCACCTCAGTCGCTGTCACCCCTGCAGAAACCGCTACCAGATCTGGCTCTGGGTATTCAGAGTAAAATCTAATAGTGAAACTAACAGGGTCGGTCACATCATCCATGGTGATACTTTCAATTCTTGGATCACCATTGACCGCATCGGTCAGCTCAGCAAAAAATGCAGAACCGGATGTAGAATCAATCACATCGCCAACCGTATAACCCGTTAATTCCGTGATATGCGCTGCAGTAATCGTCGTAGCAGAAACGGATTCACCTGCTGTAACACCAGCCACCTGCTGCCTAGCCTGGAAAGGACGAGCTTCTGCAAAGTTGAACTTAATGGTGTGCTCATTACCCAGACTATCAAAGGTTCTTACAGTGGTACTGTAGGTAAAGGAACCTGGCTCATCTTTATCGTAATCAGCAAGAAGCGTTGTCGCATCTTCTCGTGAGTCGATGTTAAATGACAGATCAATTTCCTCTGTTGCTTTTGGTGGGCTTTCTTTCTGAGAAACCTGTAAGTTATCAATTGGTAGACGGTTACCTTCCGTATCCAGACCGTACCCCTGCAGAAACTTGCCTGACTTAGAAACAATGAAACCATCTTTATCCAACTGGAAGGAACCGGCACGAGTATAGGAAACCCCGCCCTGACCATCATCCAACTGGAAGAAACCAGAACCATTGATTGCAAGGTCCAGGTTATTATTCGTGAACTCAATGGT
>JASBRM010000358.1 GCA_030149405.1 Neptuniibacter sp.
CTTGATCGTCAGGTCATCAAACACAAAGAAAAACTCAAAAAACACAAATAATCATCAAATAACGCATTATGTTGGTCCATGAACTTTTAACCCCTTCCAGTGCTATCTGTAATCTGGAAGGGGGTAGTAAAAAACGTACCCTTGAGACTGTTTCAAAACTGATCTCCGAAAACACCCCTGACATGGACATCACATGCGTGTTTAATGGATTGCATGGTCGCGAAAAATTAGGCAGTACAGGTATTGGTGATGGCATTGCCATCCCCCATTGCCGTCTCGCAGAATGCAAAAACGCAACAGGCTTTCTGATAAAACTGGAATCCCCCATAGACTTTGATGCCATCGATCGTAAGCCGGTCGATCTTATCTTTGCTCTTGTCGTTCCTGAAGATGCAACATCCGAGCACCTGCAAACTTTGGCATCCATAGCGGAACTGTTCTCAAATGAGCAAGTCAGAGAAAAACTGAGAGCAGCAGAAAGCAACGAACAGCTGTATAAAACCATATGTGAACTCAGCGGCTGAGGCTTTAAATATGAAACTGGTTGTCATTAGCGGGCGTTCAGGATCGGGTAAAAGCACCGCACTTCAAGCACTTGAAGATATCGACTTTTATTGCATAGACAACCTACCCGCTCTGCTGCTTCCTGACCTTGTTGAACAGATGTGTCAGGACCCCGATCATCCCGGCAAGATTGCTGTAAGCATTGATGCCAGGAACCTGTCCAGTAATCTCTCCCAATTCCCTGAGATCCTCGAAAAACTCCGCGAAGAACACTGGGCAGATTACGAGGTTATGTTCCTCGACTCCTCTGAAGATGTACTGATTAAACGTTATAGTTCTACTCGAAGAAAACACCCTCTCTCGGATAAACATCAAAACCTGCAGCAATCGATTCAGGCGGAATCAAAACTGCTTGAGCCAATAGCGCTGATGGCGGATATACGTCTCGACACCACGCATCTATCTCTTTATGAACTCAGAGACACAGTCAAACTCAGAGTCGCAAACCGCAAGGAGCAGACACTTTCTATACAGTTTGAATCCTTTGGGTTCAAACACGGAGTACCTTTGGATGTAGACTTTGTTTTTGACGTCAGAGCACTGCCCAATCCACATTGGATTCCGGAACTCAGACAATTTACCGGTAGAGAACAACCAGTTGCAGAATTTCTTGGCGCTTCTGAAGCCGTAACTGAAATGCAAAGCGATATACAACAGTTTCTAGAACGCTGGTTACCACGCTTTGCCGATAACAACCGCAGTTACATAACTATCGGTATTGGTTGCACAGGAGGTCAGCATCGGTCGGTTTACATGTGTGAACAACTGGCTTCTCATTTTGCCCAGCTTATGGATAATGTCCATGTCAGGCACAGAGAACTGGGTTAACCAAGCATGCAAGAAAAAGAACTTCTTATAATCAATAAATTAGGTTTGCATGCACGAGCGGCAGCTAAACTTATCTCTGTCACATCCCGCTTCTCCAGCGATATAAAGATCAGCAAAGATGGTCGTGAAGTGGACGGCAAAAGCATCATGTCGGTAATGATGCTTGCCGCGTGCAAAGGTACCCACCTCACTTTCACCACATCGGGTGCAGATGAAGAAAGCGCGCTTATCGCCATTGAAGAGCTAATCAATAACCGTTTCGACGAAGAAGAATAAAGTCGCATAAGCTTTATAGCGCCCCCACCTATCCGTTATACTTCAGCCTCGGTATAAAAAGTACATCTTCCATAGATCACAACGGGGTAGCTTATGGCTCAGGATGAGAGCATGTCACAGCTCGATAAGCTCAATGAAGCCCTTGATGGTGGTGAACTGCGACAGGTTAGATTCACGCTTAACCACACACTGCGCCCCACTGAAGTAGCCCGTCTTATTGAAAAATCCCCGCCTAAAGAGCGTCAGGTTTTATGGAGCCTTATTTCAGCAGATCTTGAAGCTGATGTACTTCAGCATTTAGGCGATGATATTCAGGCAGATATCCTCAGCCGCATGGATTCAGAGGAAGTGCTCGCACTTACTGAATCACTTGAATCCGATGATATGGTAGACATTCTTCAGCAGCTACCAGACAGGGTGATGAAAGAAACCCTGAAGATCATGGATAAGCAAAATCTCCGCCGCGTTGAAAAGCTGCTTTCTTATCCTGAAGATACCGCCGGCGGTCTGATGAATACGGATACCACAACTATCCGGCCTGACATCTCAGTTGAGACCACCCTACGTTATATCCGGCGTCATGATGAAATCCCTGAAATGACCGACAGCCTGATCGTTGTTAGCAGGAAAGACTCCTATATCGGATTACTACCGCTAACAAAATTACTGGTTTCAGATCCAAGCATTACCATCCGTGAAATCATGAATACGGATATAGAACCGATCAATGCCAATATGCCTGATGATCAGGTTGCGCTCCTCTTCGAAGAGCATGATCTTGTTTCATCACCTGTAGTAGATGACAACGGTAAACTCGTCGGCCGTATCACTATCGATGACGTAGTCGACGTTATCCGTGAAGACGCTGACCATTCCCTGATGAGCATGGCCGGTCTTGATGAGGATGAAGATACCTTTGCACCAGTCATGAAAACCACGCGCCGAAGAGCCGTCTGGCTGGGTATCAATTTATTAACGGCCTTCATCGCCTCAGCAGTCATAGGCTTATTTGAAGATACCATTGAGAAAGTGGTTGCTCTGGCGGTTCTGATGCCAATCGTCGCCTCTATGGGTGGTATTGCTGGCTCCCAGACACTGACTCTGGTCATCCGAGGTCAAGCTCTGGGACATGTGGAACGCTCTAACGCTGGCTGGCTCCTCAATCGAGAGATGATCGTAGGCACATTAAACGGTATTCTCTGGGCCGCAGTGATTGCAGTCATTGCAACTGCTTGGTTCCAGGACATTAGTATCGGCATCATTATCGCTCTGGCCATCGTTATCAATCTTGTCGCCGGCGCAATAGCTGGGACCCTTTTGCCTGTAGGGCTTAAAGCTATGGGCATTGACCCTGCACTGGCGGGCAGCGTTTTATTAACCACAATTACTGATGTTGTAGGCTTTTTTGCTTTCCTTGGCCTGGCAACAGTCTTCTATTCCTGAGAAAGACCATGAATCAAAACGATGAATTTGAAAACCTGCAATCCAATGAATACGAAGAAGAGTGGGTCAGTAAAACTGAAGTAAAACGTCAGATGCATGCCCTGCAGGAGTTAGGTGCCAAACTAACCAAACTGAATAAAGAGCAGCTGGATAAACTGGACCTGGGCGATAGCTTACGCAACGCTATAGATGAATTTCACCGCATCAAATCCAACGGTGCTCAAAAGCGTCACCTGCAATATATTGGCAAAATCATGCGCACAGAAGATGCCGATGAAATCGAGCATGCTATTGGTTTATTTGAAGCAGGACATCAGGCTCACACTCAAGCATTCCACAAGCTGGAACGCTGGCGTGACAGGTTGATCAACGATGGTAATCAGGCGTTACAGGAATATGTCGAGGAATACCCTAATGCTGACATACAGCATATCAGACAACTAATCCGAAACGCTCAAAAGGAACTGAAGCTGAATAAACCACCAGCAGCTTCAAGAAAATTGTTTAAATATCTACGGGAATTAGCTGGGGTCTAAAAGCCAGCTTTGTCTCTATGTTGCATAACCGGCATCGCTTGGCGCCGGTTTTCAACCTCATCTAGATTCAGTTCAGCATAGATCAACCCAGGACCCGGTTTAGTGAGCTCAGAAACGATCTCCCCCCAGGGATTCACAATCATCGAATGCCCCCAACTCTTTCGGGTTGCGCTGTGTTCACCGCCCTGATTTGCAGCCAGCACATAACACTGGGTTTCAATGGCTCTGGCCCTGAGTAAAACCTCCCAATGGGCTTCACCGGTAACATGGGTAAATGCCGAAGGAACTATTAAAACTTCAGCACCAGCTATTCTGAGCTTCTGATAGTGCTCTGGAAAACGCAGGTCGTAACAGATGGACAAACCAACTTTGCCAACAGGAGTGTTTGACACGACTAAACTTTCACCATGTTGGATAAAGTCAGATTCACGATAGCTTGCGTGTGTGTCTTCTACATCCACATCAAATAGGTGAATTTTATCGTAACGATCAACCCACTCCCCTTCACTATTGAAGACCAGGCAACTGGCATAGACTTTATCACCAGATTCATTCAAAACAGGGACACTGCCGGCAATAATCCACAATTTCAGGCGACGAGCTAAGCCTTCCAGAAAGCCTGTAATTACCTGAGATTTTTGATCTTCTTTTGCCAGCTCTATTAAAGCTCTGGAATCCAGAAGGGCGAGATTTTCTGGGAACAGGACAAGCTCAGCATGGTTCGCTGCTGCTTCCTCAGCAAGCCTTTCAACTTCTGCGAGGTTGAACTCTAAGTTTTCCCCAGAAAGCATCTGTGCCACGGCAACTTTAGCCATTGCCTAACTCCAAATCATCATTGGAATCCTGTTGATCGTCCTTAGCATTGTAGACATCGATTTGTGGATCACTCCAATCACCTGACATGTGATATTTCACAGTTGAGAACTTCGCTAATGGATCGCCGATCAACTTATCAAACAGGAATACTGCACCAGCAACCTGGGGGGCACCCAGTAAAACACTCACCAATGGGATATTACCTGTCACTGGGATCGCAACTTCAATATCTTTATCAACCGTTTCTTTATCCAGATCTAAAGAGCCTTGCATGGCCATATTGACCGATGGCCCCACCATGACAAACGGTTCTGTAGTGTTTGCGATACCTTTCTGAATTGCATAATTCGCTTTCATCTCATCAAAAGCCACACCCGATTTAAACAGATCAGAGAAATCCAGACGTAAGCGACGTCCAAGAGACTGTAAATTCAGGATGCCGAATACCCGGAGGAAATTACCCGCATTCCCAACATCCAGAAGGCGGCCATTTTTAGCCGTAAACTGAATTTCTCCATCTGCCTCAGCAATATCGAACTCCCATGGGGCACCATCCCAACTTAGCTGCAGATAAGATTTCAGGCTTTTTGTCTCAAGAGATTTCGAAACTCCCCAAGCATCCAATACTTTTCCAAAATCATTACTATCCAAACGCAGAGTCAGATGTGAGCGCTGATCACTATCATCTTTCCAACGTACTTCGCCTCTGGCTTCGGCATCGTGAAAACTGGCGGTGATGTTTTCAACTATGACCCCATTGACTATTGGAACCAGCTCAAAACTCCACTGCCCCACCGGCTTCTCATTCAACGTCAGTTCTTTAACTTTAAAGTTAAGAAAAGGCAGCTCTTTCGAATCAACAGGAGGCTCTGGCATAGCCTCTTCCAGCTGATCATCGCTATCCGGGGTATTAATAATCAGGTAATCCAAATCCGCTTCGTATATTCCCTTGCTTGATTCCGGGATAAATAAGCTACCCGCCACTTGTGGGCCTGACGCCTTAAGATCCCAGCCTTTTGTCGCCAGAGTTAACTGCGTCGATAAATTTTCTAATTCAATATCATCAAAAACAAACCGTCCAATGTCTAAGCTGATCGTTTTTAAGAGGCTGGATTCTTCAGTTCCCGCCTCAGATTCAACCTTGTCACCCGCAAATCCAGCATCAGTCATAAATTTCTGTAACTGATCAAAATCCAGGTATGGAAGTGCTCCATCCAACCAGATGCCCGGCTTTTCAGGCGCAGCAGGTCTGCCTCCCCCAAGAGTAAACCGTGCCCTTTCTACTTTCTGATCATCCGTAATCATGACGCCACGAAGCTGATTCGCGAAATTTAACCGTACGGCGCTACGATCATCCTTAAAACCCCGACCTAAATCACTTACCAAGGATAATTCAGATTTCTGACTCGCCAGTTTACCCAAAGGAGCTGGCGCATCGATCTCAACGCCCGTCAAATCACTGCCAATCACCAACTGGTTGCAACTCTTACCCGGGCACATATCCAGTCGTGCCTGATAACTCATTTTTCCTGATGTGATATTCAACAGATCCAGATCCAGCCACTTGCGTAGCCTTTCAGTCTCAATTGAACTATCCAGATAGACTTGTGTTTTCTGTTTGGATGATGTGATTTTTGCAGCGACCGGCTGATCAAACAGGCGGGCTTTGAGGTTTTCCGCACTGATACCTGTGGAAGACCTGTACTCAACCAAGCCATTGATTGCAGTGAAATTAATTCTGTCTTCTTTAGACTCAAACTGGCCAGAAGATAGCTGAGACTTGACTAAAACACGGGGTGTTTTTTGTGTATAGAGTGGAATTTCAAGATCTACCTGGGTTTCGGCTTCACCATTCATCGCCCAAGCATCCAGATCACTGCCCACTTCCTCTCTGAGTGCACTCTGAGTTAAGAGCTTATGAATATCTGATGCCGAACCATCAACCACACCATTTACAAACAACTTATCTGTCGTTTTGGGCAGATGAACCCAAGCAAAATCGATATTGGAGTCATAAATCGTTCCCCCCTTAGCTTCCGCAATAAGTTCACCATTGCGGAAGAAAACAAAGGCATCCGATTTATTAATCTCAGGCCAGCCTGGTTGATAAGCAAAGGTAGCTTCAGACAGATCAAAGAACATTTGCACTACAGGCAATTGATAATCCGGAAGTCTGGATCTGGTCACCCCATTGAGAACAAATCCAGCCTGTTTGATATGGCCAGATTTTATCGCCTCAACTAGCCATGCATAGGTTTTCTCTCCCACTTCACGCGGTGGAATGTAGTAACGAGCTTGCGTGCCATCACTGGATTGCATACCTATCTGTAGGTTAAGAAGTGGCTGCTCATCACGACTGGAAGGCAAATAAATACTAAAGCGACCGGATGCTGAAACATATTGATCAGAAAGGTGCAGGAGCTGTGAAGCTACGACAACACCCTTTTCTTCAAAGCGCCAGCCTATAACACCCTGCGCTGCCGAATACTGCCACCTATCAGTGAATAAGGTAGGGTAGTGCATGATAAAGTCACTGCTGAGCAGATGAATCTGACCACCCTTCTTATCAGCCTGAAGAAGACCATTAATTCCTTTAAGTTCCGGGACATCACCCCAGGCTTCAATGCCTACCCGTTTTAGATCAGCAACTAAATTAAAACTACTTAAGTCTGCAGGATCGTCCCAATTAACTTTAATTTTCTCGACATGCCCTTCTGGAGCCAGGGTATTGATGATACTGACAACCTTTTCTGACACAAAAGGTTGTTCAACTACCCAGCTTTGCAGTTCCGAAAGATCAACCTTATCAACCATCAAGGCTTTCGGTTCGATGCTATTGCCTTTACGAACCAGGTCCAGACTTATGCGAGGTAAATTAAACTGTTTTTCTGCACCAGACACTTGCAGGTCTGTGAGCTGAAGCTGGAAAGACCGATCCCTTCTCAGCAAAGCGGTATGCAGCGCAAACTTTTCAACCTCATATTCCTCGAATTTGAAGTTGTTTACTTTGGTTTCACCGGTTAAATAATTCAGCTTGCCATTTCTTACCTTTCCCCAAACCTGTTGAGAACCCACAAAGTTTTCTATATTCAGATCAGCAAGTTTTAACCAGGGGTTAATCAATCCGTGATCCAAATGCTCCACATTCAGATAAAAATCCACATCATTGCGGGACGGGTTGCCTTCAACCTCGGCTACGAAGTGAAGCGATGTATTGCCATTGCCCGCTTTAAGATCTGCGTTAATTTGCAGTTGATGCAAAACCCCATCGTGCTGCATGGTCACCTTTATAGGTGCAATGGAGATCACTTCTCCATTTTTGGAAACAAACTCAACCTGAGTTTCAGAGAGATTAATATCGGACTGATGCAGAAGCAGTGTTAACAGATCCGCTCCAGCATCACTTACAGGATGGGAATCGGCTAATGACGTTTGTTCATCCGAGGGAGCTTCTGGCTGTTGCGACAGATCATAGCGAATTTTCAGCCCAGCAAAATCCAGCACAGAAAAAACCGGTTTAAAAACCATGAGAGATTGTGCAGGATCGATCTCAATTTTTGCTTTGAGTAAACCGAGTTCAACACCTGGCTGAGACTCAAACTGATTAACCACAAGGCTGCCGATTTCGAGATTAGGCCGCCAGTTATTCCAGCTCCCTTTGACCTCACCCAGCATAACCCTGGCTTGTAACTGTTCAGAAAGGTAATCCTGAAGATCTGCCCGATAATCGTGAATATTCTCAAAAAGCAACTTAAAGCTGACCAGCAGTACAGCAAAAATGCCCAAGAAAATCGCCAGGCACCAATACAAATACCAGGCAAGAGAGTGCGCTAAACGTTTCACTAATAATCCCTGTTACCTGAGTACAACATCAAAACTTTCTGCGTTGTACATAGGCTCAACCTGGAAACGAATGGTTTTACCGATAAATGCCTCAAGCTCTGCAACATGATCAGAGGCATCTTCTAAGAGATAATTAACAACCGTTTGCGCTGCCAGAACCAGATAACTATCGGTATCATAAGCTCTGTGCTGTCTGAGGATTTCACGGAAAATTTCGTAACAGACCGTTTCTGGAGTTTTGATAGAGCCCCGACCCTGACATTCAGAACATACACCACAAAGCACCTGCTCCAGACTCTCACGGGTTCTCTTACGTGTCATTTCGACCAAACCCAGTTCTGAAACTCCGGTGACTTTACACTTCGCATGATCCCTTTCAAGAACCCGCTCCAGAGTTCTCAATACCTGCCTCTGATGGTCAGAATCTTCCATATCGATGAAATCAATAATGATAATCCCACCCAAATTACGCAGACGTAGCTGGCGACCGATAGCCGTTGCCGCCTCTAGATTGGTTTTAAAAATGGTTTCTTCAAGATTTCTATGACCAACAAAAGCACCCGTATTTACATCAACGGTTGTCATTGCTTCAGTCTGGTCAAAGATCAAATAGCCACCGGATTTAAGCTCCACTTTTCTACCCAGAGCTTTCTGAATCTCTTCTTCAACATTGAACAGGTCAAATATGGGTCGTTCACCAGGGTAGTACTCAATAGCACCCGCCACCTCAGGCACCAAAGCTTTTACAAAATCCTGTGCTCGGTGGAAGGTTTCCCTGGAGTCAATCCTTATTTTCTCTAACCCTGCATGAGCCATATCCCTGAGTGCCCTCATATTCAAAGGCAGATCTTCATAGATCACACTTGGTGCCTTGGCCGTTTTAATCTCCTGCTGGATAGAACTCCATAACCTACGCAGAAACTGAATATCTGCTTTCAATTCTGCTTCGGCCGCACCTTCAGATACCGTTCGAAGAATAAACCCAGATGGCTCGCCATCTTCCTCACTCAGAAGCTTCTGAACGGTCTGGCGTAAACGGTCCCTCTCTTCAGAATCCTCTATACGTTGAGAAACACCTAAATGTTGATTTCCTGGCATAAAAACAAGGTACCGTGAAGGAAGCGAAAGATGGGTGGTTAATCTTGCCCCCTTAGTGCCAATCGGGTCTTTGGTAACCTGTACCAGCAGTGACTGCCCCTCACGAACTAAATGCGCGATTGAAGCATTAGCTTTCTCTTCCTGAGTAGCGCTTTGCGCAAGCACTTCTTCTACATGAATGAACGCAGCACGCTCAAGGCCTATATCAACAAAGGCTGCCTGCATTCCTGGCAAAACTCTGACCACTTTGCCTTGATAGATATTACCAACAATACCTCTGCGATTTACCCGTTCTACATACACTTCCTGCGGCATACCATTTTCGATAACCGCCACACGGGTTTCCATAGGAGTAAAGTTAATTAGTATCTCTTCGCCCATTACGTTTCCTTAAACCAAATCCTTATGCCAGATTTCAACACCTGCCTGTTCTAATAAAGCAGCGGTTTCACATAAGGGCAATCCAACCACTGAGGAATAACTACCCTGAATCCCCTCAACAAATACGGCTCCAAGGCCTTGAATACCATATGAACCCGCCTTATCTGCTGGCTCGCCTGTCATCCAATATTTTTTGCACATTTCCTTAGTAAGGGTTTTAAATTTAACTGCTGTTTTAACCACAGAATATAGCGTTTGTTCTGCGTTTACGACCGCAACCGCTGTAAGAACTTCATGGTGCCCGCCTGATAGCTTCATCAAGGTTTCTATAGCTTCTGTTTCTCCGGACGGTTTACCAAGAATTTCACCATCGAACACTACTGTCGTATCGGAGCCAAGCACAGGTAACTTACCATCAGAATTCTGATAACTGTTCTGAGCTTTTTCTATTGCCAAGCGCAACACATAATCCGTGGGGTTTTCGTTGTTTCGTACATCCTCACATATATCAACAGGCAACACGGTAAACTTTACACCGATCTGGCTTAACAGTTCCTTACGTCTCGGAGATGCAGAAGCAAGAATCAGATCATATTTTTCAGTCACAAGAATGCCTATTGAATACGGAATATATGTCTAAGGCCACGCAGAGTAATGAACAGCCAAGGCCAAAGAATAGCACTTGCCAGACAGGGTAGAAGGAAGATCAGACTGTCTCCGGTATAGCCGGTAAATGACTGCATCCAATGAAACAATAGCTGGTTGATACCTACCAGCACCATCACCATCATGGATTGTTGAATTAAAGGAAACATGCGTAGACGTTGATGCAAGACAAGGGTTACAAAAGCGATCACTGTGAGCGACATTGCATTTAAGCCAAGCACACTCCCTTTAATCACATCCAGAAACAAACCCAGTAAGAAAGCGACACCCATGCCTACCCGATGCGGCAAGGCCATTACCCAATAGATAAGGATCATAGCCACCCACTCTGGTCTAGCCCACTCCACCATGTGCGGTAGCGGAATCTGACTCAGCATTAAACCCACAAGGAAAGTGGCAAATATAATCAGACCACCACCACTTGATAGGTTAGGATTCCCTTCACTCATAGTTCCTCACCCTGGGAAACTGGTTCCTGAGGTTTAACTGGCATTTTCACCAGAAGAAGATGTCGGGATTTATCAAGCAATGCTGCGGGTTTAATCACGACTTTAGCAAATTTCTGGCCTGGATCTCGTACCACTTCGTCAACAGTAGCCACCGGATAGCCTCTAGGGAAACGCCCTCCCAAACCAGAGGTAAC
>JASBRM010000368.1 GCA_030149405.1 Neptuniibacter sp.
GTCCAAGTCAGAAGGCCAGCAGCACCAGCAGTCCAAGTGTAGGAACCAGCTGCGATTGGACCGTCCATAGCAGCAGTCGCCAGAACTTCTTCAATACCAAACAGGCTCAAAGCAACGAACGCGAAGTCATCGAAGGTTTCAGCCAGACCACCTTCGTTAGTTTCGAAAACCCAGTTGAAAGAGAACGTATCACCCGCTTCTACTTCAACAGTAGACTGGATTGCAGAACCTTCAGTAGCATTCTTACCAAGCTCCGCATCAAGAGAACCTGCAGCAATACCTGCAAAAGCTTCCAGAGCTGAATCACTAACAGAACCCGCACCAGTGCTTAACGTGTAAACGCCACCAGCTTCAGAAACATTACCGATAGTGGAAACACTAGCAGCATTAGCACCTGCAGACGCAACAACTAGCGCAGCGGCTGCAAGAACACATTTAAACTTAGAAAGCATAATCGACTCCATTAATAGTCTTTGAATTTCCTTTGATGGCATCTTACCGCTTTATAGATAGCAGCAGAGCCTATTTGCATCGAAATTAAAGCACAAACCCTGCCAAAAAAAATAAATCCAAAAAAAACATATAGTTATATAAATTAAGCAACCCCTTGCTGCTCCATAATAACCTTAGTGTAAAGTGATCCGACAGATACCCCAGCTTCCACTGACGAAATTTCTTACACACCCTATAAAAACGTAGAAGATATAACAAAAATAATTAAGAATCATTTAAAAACAAAGAGTTATAACACAAAAACAAAACTTAAACATCTGTCGCTTTTTTTTACACTCCGACTTTTTCCTCTACATCCCACTTCAGTTTTTAAACTATCCTCCTAAAACTGCATTTTTACCTTTACATACACCCCAATTCCAATAGAGTATGCTTTAATTGCTTAAACAGCCGGCGGGGGATGATAACCGCCAACAAAAATGCCACTGCGGCTATAATGCTAGGGAGTAGTGCTATGAAAATCCGGAACATTATCCTTTCTATTACCACACTCATATTTCTTACGGGCTGTAATTCGTCTATTACCCCTATCACCTCTTCTTCACCACCCGATAAATTCACTCCAAATGAAATGCCTTATGTGGTTGGAAGTGGTGACCAACTCGATATCAGAGTATGGCGAAACCCTGAGCTTTCAGTTTCAGTTCCCGTTCGTCCCGATGGAATTATCGCAATCCCACTTGCTGGTGAAGTGGAAGCAGCTGGAAAAACCACCAAAGAGCTGACAGATGAAATTACTTCGAAGCTTTCTGAATATCTTAAACAGCCGACTGTAACTGTCATCGTCACAGACACTTCAAGCACCGAATTTACCCAAAGGGTTCGTGTGACCGGCGCAGTAACATCTCCTCTTTCAATCCCATGGCGTGAAGGTATGACGGTGTTAGATCTTGTATTGCAAGCGGGGGGAACCACAGAATTTGCCAACGAGAATAACGCACGACTGGTTCGCAAAACTGCGTCAGGCATAGAAGTTTACCCGGTACACCTAGAAGATATCCTGAAGCTCGGCAAACTGGATACCAACTACTCTTTAGCACCTTCTGACATCATCACTGTACCTGAATAAAATTATCAAAATGACTATGCATATGAATGCCAAACTACCAGGAGCGCTGGCAACACCAGCCCTCCTTTTCTTGCTATGCAGCCCTTCTTCTCAGGCAGAACCCACCTTTGAGATCACCGCGGGCACAAGCTTCACCGATAACGCCACCAAATCCGGTGATGCAACGGCACTTGAAGAAAGACAAGATGAAATCGGTTTTAACGTGCAATGGGAAAAACGTTTTGATTTTAACGCCCAAGCTTTAGTCGATTACAACCTGAAGTATGAACACTTCGAAAAAGGCTCATCAGACAACGAATTCAATCTAAACGGTAAATCTGAGATAGATTTCATTTTTTCACCTAATTACAGCGCAAATTTAAATCACAGCATCAAGCAAGTCCTGAATGACCCTGAAGTTTCAGAAACCAATAACAACCTGGAAGAAAGAAACATCTATGGTGCTGAATTCACTGCAAAGTACACTCCCACATCCACACAAACAATCTTCATTACTCCCTCTATTCAAGAAATAGATAATGGAGATAACGAGTTCCAGAATAGTACTCGAATTGGTTTGACCGGAGCCTGGGAATTAAGACTAAACAGCACCAGCGCTATTAGCGTTAGCTATGAAACCACCCAAATCGATTACGAAGCCAATACTCAAGATCAGGACTACGACAAACTGCTTTTCGGGTATAACAAAACCCATAGATTGTTTGCGTACAATGTAGATGTTGGCCTCAACCGTTATTCTTCGAATGGTGCTGATACTGAGGAACCATACTTCTATGCAGATCTTGCATACAACGGCAGCACCCACTTATTTAAAGTATCTGCCAACAGGACCCTAACAGACACCTCATTTGGTGATGGGAACCTTGAAGACCAACTCAGCTCTATTGATGGTAATAGAATCAGCTTAGAACAGCTGGAGAAAGACAGGATACGCGCTTCCTACCAATACCTCGATCTTTGTCGTTCTTGTACACTAAAACTTGATTTTCAGCTCAATAACGAAGATTACACCAGCGCTCCTATAAGCGACTTGGAAGAAACCGTATTTTCTGCAGAACTTGAATACAACTTTGACAGCAAGTCCAGAATAAACGGTGGCATTTCCCATTCAGAAATTGAATACCCAAACCAACCATCTCATGGCTATGATCTGCAAAAAGCCTCACTAGCATATCGCAGAACCATGGACCGGGAGTGGTACTGGTTAGTGTTCACAGAATATGAAGACAAAGATCCAACTGACGGTACAACCATCATTCCATATTCAGAGTGGAACGTAGGTGTAAAAGTCGGATATAAATTTTAAAAAACGAGAATTATCTGGCCAGCAGTCGCTGGCCAGAGCCTAACATTACCCCCGATATTTTTTTATTTTGGTGCAAACATGAGCTCTGTTCAGAAAGCGGTAATTCCAGTAGCGGGATTAGGAACCCGAGTACTTCCTGCAAGCAAGTCAATCCCAAAAGAGATGCTGCCTGTAGTAGACAAACCTGTTATTCAACATGTTGTCGAAGAAGCAGTTAAATCCGGAATTAAAGAGATCATCCTGGTCACCCGAAGTGGCAAAGGTGTTATTGAAGACCACTTTGATAAGCATTATGAATTAGAAGCTGAACTATCCAGAAAAGGAAAAACAGAAATTCTGGAATCAATACAAAATATTGTACCAGCAGATGTAACTATTTCATCTGTTCGCCAACCTGAAGCTCTCGGCCTTGGGCATGCGATTCAGTGCGCTGCGAGCTTAGTAAATAATTCACCATTTGTGGTAATTCTTCCTGACGTACTGGTCAACAACTACACAAACAACTCTACAGACTTATCGAAAATGATAAGTGCCTATGAAGCCACAGGCGCCTCACAAATCATGGTTGAAGCCGTCCCTGAAGATAAAGTACAGATGTATGGCATCACCGATTGCGAAGGCAAAACACCCTCTGCCGGTGAGTCAGTAGCTATCAGTCGCATGGTGGAAAAGCCCGCGCCAGAAGAAGCCCCTTCAAACCTTGCTGTAGTGGGTCGCTACGTCCTCCCGGGTGAAATAATGCAATTATTGGACGAAACCAAGCCCGGTGCTGGCGGTGAAATTCAACTCACCGACGCTCTGGATACCCTTTTACAATCCAATCCTGTCGAGGCATACAGGATGATGGGCAAAACCTATGACTGCGGAAGCAAACTGGGGTATTTACAAGCTCACCTGGCGTACGGCTTACAACACCCAGAAACAAAAGACGGACTAACCGCTTTTCTGAATGACTTAGGAAAATAATTCAATGCTAGTCAATCAGTCACCCGCCTGGGAAGCCCTATCCACCCATGCCGAAGAGATATCATCAGTACATCTGGCTGAATTATTAAGCGAACCCCACGATCGTTTCAATAAGCTCAGCTATAACTCCGGAAGGCTTCTGCTGGATTTATCTAAACAAAGAATTAACTCAGAAACACTCTCAAAGCTGATCGAATTAGCCAACCAGCAAGAGTTAGAAAGTTGGATTGAAAAGCTATTTGAAGGAGAACCGGTCAATACCTCAGAGGGCCGTTCTGCACTACATACAGCCCTCAGAACTCCCCTAGAAAGCCCAGTGCACATTAATGAACATAATATCATTGAAGATG
>JASBRM010000374.1 GCA_030149405.1 Neptuniibacter sp.
GTTCAATTTAAGTCCCACCCCAATATTGTCAGCTGTACCGATTTTTTTGAGACCAACGGTACCGCTTATCTCGTGATGGAATTCGAGGATGGCTTACCGTTATCGGAATTACTGAAGGCAAGGCAACAACAAAACAGTCCACTCAACGAAGAGCAACTTCTAAAGATTATTCTGCCCCTGCTAGATGGTTTAGCGACCATCCACAGTGCTGGAGTTTTACACCGGGACATTAAACCTGCAAACATTTTTATTCGCCGCAGCACAGAACAGCCTGTCCTGATTGATTTTGGGGCGGCTAAACAAAACTTCAGTCAACACTCAAAATCCATGGCGCCTTACAGTCCGGGCTATGCTGCAATCGAACAAGTGGAAGAAGAAGGCAACCTAGGGAACCTGCGAATAAGTTCCTCAACATGAGATAATTGAGACTCTGATGTGCTGAGGACTTCCCATGGACCACCAACTCTCTTTCGCTGACAGTGAATATCAAAACAAACGACGTAAAACTCGCAAGGAGATGTTTCTGGAGCGAATGGATACGCTAGTTCCTTGGAACATGATGACTGGCCTGATCGAGCCACATTATCCCAAAGCCGGAAACGGTCGTCGCCCTTATCCGCTAGAGACCATGTTACGCATTCATTGCCTGCAACAGTGGTACAGTATGAGCGATCCAGCGATGGAAGATGCGCTGTATGATACGCCGCCGATGCGTTTGTTTGCTGGGCTATCTTTAGATGGCGCTATACCTGATCACACAACCATCATGAATTTCCGTCACCTATTGGAAAGGCATAATCTGGCTCGACAGATTTTTGAAAGTGTCAGTAGCTGGCTAAGTGAGGCAGGCATCTTGGTCAAAGAAGGAACGCTTCTAGACGCAACGATTATTGAAGCACCCAGTTCGACCAAGAATAAAAACGGCAAGCGAGACCCTGAAATGCACCAGACTAAAAAGGGCAATCAGTGGTACTTCGGGCTAAAATCTCATATCGGCGTCGATGCCAAGACAGGTCTGATCCACAGTCTTACAACCACTACGGCGCATGAGCACGATATCAACCAAGCCGAGCACCTCTTACATGGAGAGGAAGAGTTTATTTTCGCCGACAGTGGCTACCGTGGTGCTGAGAAACGCGAAGAGCTGGAAGACGTTAAGGCTGATTGGCATATTGCTGAGATTCCAAGCAAGGTCAAAGCATTAAAGAAACATCCACGGATCAATAAGGTTCAGTTAAAAGCGGAGTATCTTAAAGCCAGTATCCGAGCCAAGGTGGAACACCCTTTCAGGATCATCAAATGCCAATTTGGTTTTACCAAAGCCTGTTATCGCGGCCTAAAGAAGAATGATGGTAAGCTGGCGATGTTATTTGCTTTGGCGAACATAGTGCGGGTAGATCAAATGTTGCGAGCGTAGGATAAATCCGTCTACTTGCTGGGAAATCAGCAGTCAGACGGTGATAAATGATCGAAAACAGGGCGATTACGCTATAAATTCGGACTGGCCTGTACGGTGGCGAAAAATACAGGACTTAATCGTAGGTTCCCTAAAAAGAACAAACGCAGTTTAGCCGTGTAAACGCTTTGTTCGGAGCGGTGATGCCAATTGGCATACCAGTCGATATACCAATCGAAACACCAAGGGCCCGTCTATCAAGCAAAGACGGGGATGCAAGCGGGTTACATGTTCGGGTAGTTTGGACCTCCGCCACCTTCAGGGGGTAGCCACTGAATATTCTGACAAGGATCTTTAATGTCACAGGTTTTGCAGTGCAGGCAGTTCTGGCCGTTTATCTGTAAACGTTTTCCTGTATCACCTTCAGTTACCTCGTAAACGCCCGCAGGGCAGTAACGCTGAGCAGGTTCTTCGTAGAGAGGGATGTTCACTGTCAAAGGCAGTTCTTCCTTGCTCAGCTGGAGGTGACAGGGTTGATCCTCCTCATGGTTGGTATTGGATAGATAAACCGAGGAGAGCTTGTCGAAAGAGAGTTTTCCATCCGGTTTAGGGTAGAAGATGGTTTTGCTTTCATTCGCTTGTTTCAGCTTGGCATGATCTTCTACACGATCATGCAGGGTAACGGGCAGCTTGCCGCCAAACAGGTTCTGATCAACGGTGTTGAACGCGCCGCCTAACCAACGACCAAACTTATGCAGAGCAGGGCCGAAATTACGGGAACTGAACAGCTCACGGTAAAGCCAGCTGTCTTTGTACATCTGTTCAAAATGTTCTGCTTCTATCCTGTCGTTACTCAGGGCTTCAAAGATCGCTTCTGCTGCAATCATGCCGGACTTCATTGCTGTGTGAGTGCCCTTAATCCGCGAGAAGTTCAGCGTACCGGCATCACAGCCAATCAGTACGCCACCCGGGAACTGCATTTTAGGCAGTGAATTAAACCCGCCTTTAGCAATCGCACGGGCACCGTAGGATACGCGTTTGCCACCTTCAAGATACTGAGACAATACCGGATGGTGTTTAAGCTGCTGAAACTCTTCAAACGGGCTGATCCAGGGATTGCTGTAATTCAGGTCGATAATCATGCCTACAGCGACCTGATTGTTGTCTGTGTGGTAAAGGAAGAAACCTCCGCTGGTGTCGCCTTCAAGCGGCCATCCGGAACCATGAATGACCAGACCGGGTTTATGTTTTTGCGGGTCAATATCCCACAACTCTTTAAGGCCGATGCCGTAATGCTGAGGATCCCGGTCTTTATCCAGATCAAATTTGCTGATCAGTTGTTTACCAAGATGGCCACGGCAACCTTCAGCAAAAATTGTGAATTTTGCGTGTAAGGCCATGCCCGGCATATAGGAATCTTTTGGCATGTTGTCACTGCCAATACCCATATCACCGGTAATCACACCCTGTACACGACCATTTTCATCGTAAGCAAGATCAGCGGCGGTAAATCCTGGGAATATTTCTACACCCATGTTTTCTGCCTGCTCAGCCAACCAGCGGGCTAAATTACCTAGGCTGGCGATGTAGTTGCCTTTGTTGTGCATTGTCTTTGGTGCCATCCAGTTAGGGATTTTCACCGAAGAGCTCTTATCTTTAAGAAGAACGATCTCATCCTGATCTGCAGCCGTGGTGAGTGGTGCTCCCATCTCCTGCCAGTCTGGGAACAGCTCATGCAGCGCTTTAGGATCAATCACTGCTCCTGAAAGAATGTGCGCGCCTACTTCAGAACCTTTTTCGACTACACATACGTTCAGATCAGGGTCCAGTTGTTTGAGACGACATGCGCTGGCAAGACCCGCGGGGCCTGCACCCACAATCAGTACGTCAAACTCCATTACTTCATGTTCCATAGGGCCTCCTTACAACTGTTCGATATCCAGAGCAAAGGTCTGGTCTAATCCGCTGCAGATGGTTTCTGCATGCTGGCTGATTCGAGGCAGGTAGTGCTGCGCATAAAACAACGCGGTACCCAGTTTGGCATTCAGGAAATCGTTACCGTAGCTGTTATCTTCGGTTTGCAGCTCAACAGCTTTCAGGGCACTTTGTGCCAATAGCCAACCGCCCGTGAGGTAACCCATCATCATCAGATTATCGAAGCTGACATTGCCCATGAGTTGTTTATCGGATGCTGCATTAGCCAGTATCCACTGACCCGCTTTTGATGCACTCAGTAGAGCACTTTCGAGCTGAGCACCCAGCTTACGTAGTTGTTGGTTTTCCGAGTTGCTGAGTAGCTCAGCGGTTGCCTGAATATCTGCCTGCAACTCTTGTAGAGCCGCGCCTTTGTCAAACAGTGTTTTACGGCCGATCAGATCCAGAGCCTGAATGCCTGTTGTACCTTCGTAAATCGGCAGTATACGGGCGTCGCGGTAGTGTTGCGCTGCGCCGGTTTCTTCTACAAAACCCATACCGCCGTGTACCTGAATGTTCAGGGAAGTCAGTTCCTGAGCCAGTTCAGTCATCCAGCCTTTAACGATAGGCGTGAGTAGTTCAACACGGACTTTGCTGTCCGCATTACCGGTATGGGCACGGTCAATCTCAGCCGCCGCGGTAAAGGCGAGGGCACGCATCGCTTCGTTACCACTTTTCATGGCCATTAGCATTCGGCGAACATCCGGGTGATTGATGATGGCAATCTTACCGCCATCACGATCTGTTCCCTGAAAACGCTCCTGGCTGTATTGCAATGCCTGTTGGTAAGCACGTTCTGAGATAGATAATCCCTGCAGGCCAACACTCTGACGTGCATGGTTCATCATGGTGAACATATAGCTGAGGCCTTTATTGGCTTCACCCACCAGATAACCAATTGCTCCACCGTTATCACCGAAACTCATTACGCAGGTCGGGCTACCATGAATCCCCATTTTGTGTTCCAGCGAAATACAGCTCACATCATTCAGTTCAGCCGGCTGACCCTGATCATCCAGCAGGTACTTAGGCACGATAAACAGTGAAATACCTTTAACGCCTGCTGGCGCATCTGGCAGACGAGCCAGGACCAGATGGACGATATTGGAGGTCATCTGGTGATCGCCCCAGGTGATAAAGATCTTCTGACCGGAGATCTTGTAGTGATCACCTTCAGGAATGGCTTTAGAAGCTACTGCAGCGAGATCAGAACCTGCGTTGGGTTCTGTCAGGTTCATTGTGCCGGTCCATTCACCGCTGATTAGCTGCGGCAGATACTGTGCTTTCAGCTCATCACTGCCATGAGCGATCAGTGCTTCGACTGCACCCTGACTCAGCATAGGGCAGAGGGCAAACGACATATTCGCAGAATGCCATTGCTCATTTACAGCGGTACTTAAAACGTTAGGCAGGGCCTGACCACCAAAGTCTTCAGGGCCTGTCAGTGTTGCCCAGCCATTTTCAACAAATTGCTGGTAAGCATCCGCGAAACCTTCGGTTTCCTGTACCTGACCTGCGTTTACTGTCGGGTGTTTCTCATCACCAGCGCTGTTCAGGGGTGCCAGAACTTCTGATGCCAGTTTGCCGGCTTCTTCGATGACTACATTAGCCAGTTCGCCGTTGACTTCCTCCAGTTGCAGGTCGCTACAAAGCTGATCAAAACCTACCAACTGGTCTAAAACAAATGCTGCATCTTGTAAGGGTGGGGTATAAGTGCTCATAAAAATATCCCTGTATCAGGTAAAGAAGCAAAAAAGAGGGGCCGGCTCTGGAGAGAACTTCGGCCCCACGAGGGAGCTACAGTTTCTGTTGCAGCTCAGGCATCACATCGAACAGATCGGCTACCAGGCCGTAGTCTGCGACGGAAAAAATAGGTGCTTCTTCATCTTTGTTGATGGCAACAATAACCTTTGAATCTTTCATGCCAGCCAGGTGCTGAATCGCACCGGAAATACCGACCGCGATGTATAGCTCTGGTGCGACAATCTTGCCGGTCTGACCTACTTGCATATCGTTAGGCACAAAACCTGCGTCTACGGCAGCACGGGACGCGCCAACAGCAGCGCCGAGTTTGTCTGCAACCTGTTCCAGCATGGAGAAGTTTTCGCCATTCCCCATGCCCCGACCACCGGAGATGATGACCTTAGCTGCAGTCAGCTCTGGTCGATCAGATTCAGCCATCTCTTCGGAGACGAACTGAGAGATCGCCAGATCTTCTGCTGAGTCTACAGTGCTGATTTCAGCAGAACCGTTCAGTTCTGCCGCCTCAAATGCAGTACCACGTACAGTGATAACTTTGATGGCATCCAGAGACTTAACCGTAGCGATGGCATTACCCGCATAAATAGGGCGCTGGAAACTGTCTCCAGTTTCTACGGCAGTGATGTCGGAGATCTGAGCGACATCCAGCAGAGCTGCTACGCGAGGCATAAAATTCTTACCTGTAGTGGTCGCAGGTGCCAGAATGTGGCTGTAATCACGGCCCAGTTCCAGAACCAGTTTGGCAAGGTTCTCGGCCAGTTGATGCTCATAAGCAGTATTGTCAGCTTGCAGCACTTTGCTGACGCCTGATACTTTAGCCGCGGCATCCGCTGCAGGTTGGCAGTTAAAACCTGCGACTAACAGATGGATATCGTCACCGATCTGTTGTGCCGCAGTGATTGTATTGAGTGTTGCGCCTTTCAGGGCAGCGTTGTCATGTTCAGCAATAACCAGAATAGCCATATCAGTGCCCCCTTAAATTACTTTTGCTTCGTTTTTAAGTTTTTCGATCAGCTCATCAACACTGCTCACCAAAATGCCAGCGTTGCGTTCAGCAGGTTCTGTCACTTTGAGTAACTGAGTGTGTTGCTTAAGCTCAACACCCAGATCAGCAGGTGTTTTAACATCAAGCGGTTTGCGCTTAGCTTTCATGATGTTTGGCAGGGCCGCATAGCGCGGTTCATTCAAACGCAGATCGGTAGTGACGATAGCAGGCAGGTTGATAGCAAGCGTTTGTAAACCGCCATCCACTTCACGGGTTACCTGTGCTTTACCATCTGCAATTGATACTTCGGAAGCAAAGGTTGCCTGTGGCATTCCCAGCAGGGCTGCCAGCATCTGACCGGTCTGGTTGTTGTCAGAGTCGATTGCCTGTTTACCCATGATGATCAGTTCTGGCTGTTCTTCTTCAACCACTTTTGCAAGCAACTTGGCCACATTCAGGGATTCAGGGCTGTCTTCAGTTTCAATCTGAATGCCACGGTCTGCCCCTAATGCCAGAGCAGCACGAATCTGTTCCTGACAGCTTTTGGGACCTACGGAAGCGACTACAATCTCGGAAGCTGTACCTGCTTCTTTCAGGCGAACGGCTTCTTCAACGGCGATCTCACAAAATGGGTTGATGGCCATTTTGGTGTTGCTCAGATCGACATCGGTATTGTCCGCTTTAACTCTGACCTTGGCGTTGTAATCAATCACGCGTTTTACGGCGACTAGTATTTTCATCTCGGTACCTCTCGCTCAATCCCCGGTCAATTAACGACTGCTGGGGAACTTATAGTTGTAGGGTTATTCCTGATCTGCATCTGGTGTGTTTGCGCGGTCACGCAGCAGGAATTTTTGAATTTTGCCTGTGGATGTTTTTGGCAGAGGGCCAAACACAATGTTCTTAGGCGCTTTAAAATGCGCCATATGTTCACGGCAGAATTCGATAATTTCTTTCTCAGTGATCTCGCGGTCTTCTTCTTTAAGAGCGACGAAAGCACATGGGGTCTCACCCCATTTCTCATCCGATTTCGCAACAACGGCTGCTTCCTGAATAAGCGGATGACGGTAAAGCACATCCTCAACCTCAATGGATGAGATGTTTTCACCGCCAGAAATGATGATGTCTTTGGAGCGGTCTTTGATTTCGATATAGCCGTCTGCATGCCATACTGCCAGATCGCCGGAGTGGAACCAGCCACCCGAGAACGCTTCGGCAGTGGTTTCCGGATTTTTCAGATAACCCTTCATGACCAGGTTGCCCTGCATGAAGATCTCACCCATGGTTTCACCATCCTGAGGAACCGGCTCCATCGTCACAGGGTCAGCAACCATCAGACCATCCAGCATCGGTGCGCGCACACCCTGACGAGCTTTCAGACGGGCTTTGTCATCCAGAGATTTGTCATTCCATTCGTCATGCCACGCGCAGACAACAGAAGGGCCGTAGGTTTCCGTCAGGCCGTAAACATGTGTGACGTTGAATCCGATCTGCTCCATGCCAGCAATAACTGCAGCGGGTGGTGCCGCGCCCGCAGTCATCACGTTTACCTGATGCTCAATGCCTGCTTTTAATGAATCGTTAGCAGAGTTCAGCATGTTCAGGACGATAGGTGCGCCACAGAAAAAGCCAACTTTTTCCTGTTTGATCAGGTTGAAGATGTCATCAGCACGTACGTGTCGCAGGCAAACATTGGTACCAGCCATGGCAGCAACCGTCCAGGGGAAGCACCAGCCGTTGCAGTGGAACATTGGCAGGGTCCAGAGGTAGGCAGGGTGTTGACCCATGCCCCAGGAGATCGCATTGCTGATGGCGTTCAGGTAAGCGCCGCGGTGGTGATAAACAACTCCTTTAGGGTTGCCAGTGGTACCCGATGTATAGTTCAGGGTGATCGCGTTCCACTCATCCTGTACCTTGTAAGGGGTGAAGTTATCTTCGCCTTGTTCAAGCAGGGCTTCGTAGGTCATTTCACCCACCAGTTCGCCCTGATCCCAGTAAGGGTCGTCGATATCAATCACCAGAGGTTTATTCTCAACCAGTTCCAGAGCTGCTTTTACAACGCCACTGAACTCTTTATCGGTAATCAGAACTTTGCTTTCAGCGTGCTCAAGGATAAAGGCGACCGCATCGGAGTCTAGGCGGATATTGATTGAGTTCAGCACAGCACCACACATAGGTACCGCGAAATGAACTTCGAAATGTTCTGGCAGATTAGGCGCCAGAATAGACACTGCATCACCTGGATTAATTCCTTTCTGTTGCAGTGCGCTGGCCAGCTTTAAGCAGCGTTGGTAAGTCTCCGACCAGCTACGACGGGTTTCACCGTGCACTGTGGCCGTATGATTTGGATAGACACTCGCAGCCCTTTGTAAAAAGGTAATCGGTGACAGGGCGGAGTAGTTTGCCTGATTCTGTTCCAGATTGGTTTCGAAGGCAGAATTATTATTTTGTACGAAAGTGTTCACTTTACTTCCCTCGTATTGATCAATCGTTAAATTAGAAGTTGTCACGTTTGAATTTTGCGAACTGGCCGACGATACCGCTGCGGAAACTCAGTACACAGATCACAAACACAACGCCCATGATGATGTGGATGTAGTTACCCAGCTCACCGCCAGACAGATAGTTCTGCATGGTGACGATGAACCCGGCACCCAATACAGGGCCAAAGATCGTGCCTACACCGCCAACCAGTGTCATCAGGATGACCTCACCGGACATGTGCCAGTGCACATCGGTCAGGGATGCCAGGTTGAAGACCAGAGATTTTGTCGAACCCGCCAGTGAAGCCAGTGCAGCAGAGATAACAAATGCCACCAGCTTGTAGCGGTTAACGTCGTAACCCAGAGAGGTGGCACGGTCTTCATTCTCGCGAATGGCTTTCAGGATCTGGCCGAATGGAGAGTGCACAGTACGGTTAATCATCCAGAAGCCCGCAATGAAGATCGCCAGAACGAAGTAGTACATCACCAGATTGTCAGACAGATCGATCAGACCAAACAGTGCGCCACGGGGCACACCTTGCATACCGTCTTCACCGTTAGTGAAAGGCGCCTGCAGATAGAAGAAGAACACTAACTGCGCCAGAGCAAGGGTCACCATTGCGAAGTAGATGCCTTCACGTTTTACTGCCAGCTTGCCGAAGATCGCACCCAGCAGGCCACCTGCAACCATCCCTGCAATAATCGCCAGTTCAGGTGTCAGGCCGCTGTTAATCATCAGATAACCGGTCACATAACCGCCGGTTCCAAGGAAGGCTGCATGGCCAAAAGAGAGTAATCCAGCAAAACCCAGTAGCAGGTTAAAAGCGCAGGCGAACAGGGCGAAGCAAAGCACCTTTGCCAGAAAGACCGGGTAGAGCACCATCGGAGCCAGCAGTGCGATTGCCAGCAGGACTAAATTCAGTTTCATCTTATTCATAGGTTTCTCCTCCGGCTCAGGCTTCTTTACCGAACAGACCGGCAGGTTTAAGAAGCAGGACAATAACCATCACCAGAAAGATCACTGTATTGGAGGCTTCTGGGTAGAAATACTTGGTCAGGCCTTCGACGATTCCCATGCCAAGACCTGTAATGATTGCGCCCCCGATCGAACCCATGCCACCGATAACAACAATGGCGAATACAACGATCAGGATGTTGGAACCCATATCCGGGGATACTGAATATACTGGCGCTGCCATTACTCCGGCAAAACCTGCCAAAGCCACACCAAAACCAAAGGTCAGAGTCACAATAAGAGGGACGTTGATACCAAATGCCTGCATCAGCTGTGGGTTCTCAGTACCCGCCCGCAGGTAGGCGCCCAGTTTGGTTTTTTCCATCATCCACCAGGTGCCTACACAGACCATTACCGAAACAATGATGATCCAGGCGCGGTAATTAGGCAGGTACATAAAGGGTAGGCGTGTGCCACCTTTCAGCTCCTCAGGTACGGCGTACGAGAGGCCAGAAGAACCAAATGCATGGGTAAAGGCACCCTGAATAATCAGAGCCAGCCCAAAGGTCAGCAGGAGGCTGTAAAGGTGATCTTCATTAGCGATTGGGCGAATCAGGAATCGTTCCATTAATACGCCAACCAGGCCGACGGTTATCGGTACCAGAATCAGTGCGAACCAATAATTCACACCAAGGAATTTCAGTGCCAGCAGGGCAATGAATGCACCCAGCATGTACATAGCACCCTGGGCAAAGTTAATAATTTTAAGCAGACCAAAAATGATCGCTAGCCCAAGACTGAGCAAGGCGTAAAAGGAGCCATTAATCAGCCCGACCAGTAACTGGCCGAAAAGGGCAAACAGATTGATATCAAAAATTGTAGCCATGAGATGTCTCTACTTTTAGCCTTGAATTGATGGGCAAGGGTGGGGCACTACTCACATCATTGAGTCAGTAGTGCCCCGGTCACACCTGTTACAGTTAAGGTGTGAATGGCATAACAATTAAGAGAAGTTGCACTGAGCCTGCATTGGGTTGTATGCCTCTGCAGCTGGGATTACTTCAATTACTTTGTAGATGTCGCCATCGCCATTACGCTCTGCGGCTTTCTTAATCTCTACATAGAGCATGTCGTGAACCATGCGGCCATCAGGGCGCAGCTCGGCATTACGGGAGAAGAAGTCTTCAGGTTTAGTCTGCTTCATCTTCTTGATCACAGTGTCAGAATCATCTGTACCCGAATCTTTTACGGCATTCAGGTAGTGCATAGTCGAAGAGTAAACGCCGGCGTGGATCATGCTTGGAATACGGCCATGACGTTCTTCAAAACGTTTGCCCCATTCACGTGCTTTGTCGTCCAGATCCCAGTAGAAACCAGTCGTCAGACGCATGCCGCCTGCTACAGATGGGTCCATTGCCTGAGCGTTCTGGGTGAATACCAGCAGACCTGCAACGTCCATCTGTTCAGTTAAGCCAAACTCAGTTGCTGCTTTCAGAGCGTTTACCGTGTCGTTACCGGCATTCGCCAGTGCCACTACGTCAGCGCCTGAAGCCTGTGCCTGCAGGATGTAAGAGGAGAAATCAGTTGTGCCTAGTGGCGCACGCACGTTGCCAACCACTTCGCCACCGTTTGCTTTAATTACTTTGGAGGCTACCCCTTCTAGTGCGTGCCCAAAGCTGTAATCAGCCGTGATGAAGAACCATTTTTTCTTGCCTGCCTGCACCATTGGCTTAACTGTGCCGTTCGCCAGTGCTACAACGTTATAAGTCCAGTGAACGTTGTATGGGTTGCAGGATTTTGTAGTGAAGGTGTTAGAAGCAGAGCCCGAGATCAGGGTGATTTTCTTGTTGTCTGCATTCACTTTAGAAACTGCACCGGATACAGCAGAAGATACCAAGCCGCCAATTGTATCTACGCCTTCATCTTCAACCCACTTACGAGCGATGGAAGAGGCGATGTCTGGTTTTAGCTGAGAGTCAGCAGATACGATTTCGATATCCTGACCCAAAACTTTGCCGCCAAAATCTTCAACAGCCATCTTTGCTGCCGTTACACAGCCTGGGCCACAGATATCTGCGTAAGTACCGCCCATGTCGGCCAGTATGCCGATTTTGATTTTGCCATCAGTTGCTGCAACAGCACTGCCAGCCATAGTTGCTGCAACCACTCCAGATACAACAGCGGACATAACAGACTTGTTTATTTTTTTCATTTTCTGACTCCGGTTGGATTTTAGTATTGTTATTTGGCGTTCAGACGCCCAGATAGGTATTCAGAAGTTCGGTTTTTGCTTCCAGCTCTTCAGCCAGCACTTCTTCAACGATGTGGCCGTGTTCCATCACGTAGTGACGGTCGGCAATCGGTGCGGCAAAGCGGAAGTTTTGTTCTACAAGCAGGATGGTGAGACCACGCTCTTTGAGCTGACCAAGAACCTCGCCCAGTTTTTGAACAATGACAGGGGCGAGACCCTCAGTTATCTCATCCAGTAGTAGGATATTGGCGCCGGTACGCAGAATTCGGGCTAAGGCAAGCATCTGCTGTTCACCACCGGACAAACGTGTGCCCTGACTGGTGCGGCGTTCATATAGGTTTGGGAACATTTCGTAGATTTCTTCTACGCTCATGCCGTCAGAGCGGACAGCAGGAGGAAGCATCAGGTTTTCTTCGACATTCAGGCTGGAGAAGATGCCACGCTCTTCAGGGCAGAAGCCAAGACCAAGGTGAGCAATTTTATGTGCAGGCATATCAATGGTTTCGTGACCGTTGACTACAATCTGACCGCTGCGTTCACCTACCATATTCATGATTGCTTTGAGAGTAGTCGAGCGGCCTGAGCCGTTGCGACCCAGGAGCGTAACAAGCTCACCCTGATTCACGCTCATATCAATGCCGTGAAGAATGTGGGATTCGCCATAGAACGCATGCAGGTTGTTGATACGGATCTTCTCGCGGTGATTACCGTGCTGAGCCTGCTGCTGAGTGCTGATATTTACCTGTTGGTTCATGACGCAACCTCCGCTACCTGCTCTTTACGTTCTTCTTCAGCTTTCTCCTGCTCAACTTCGTCTGCCGCCGTACCCATATAGGCCTCACGTACACGAGGGTCTGCGGATACACTTTCGTAATTACCTTCAGTGAGAATGGCGCCGCGTTGTAAAACTGTGATGCGGTCCGCAAGTTTGGAAACTACATGCAGGTTGTGCTCAACCATCAGGATGGTGCGATCTTTAGAGACCTTTTTGATCAGGTCAGACACGAGACCGACATCTTCATGGCCCATACCCTGAGTGGGTTCATCCAGAAGCATCAGTTCAGGCTCAACTGCCAGTGTGGTTGCGATCTCAAGGGCACGTTTACGACCGTAGGAAAGATCTACCGTGGTGGTATTCGCGAAGCTTTCCAGGCCTACTGAGTCCAGTAGCTCCAGTGCTCGCTGATTCAAGCGGTTGAGAATTTTTTCAGATTTCCAGAAGTGGAAGCTGTTACCTTCTTTTCTCTGCAGGGCGATACGTACGTTTTCCAGCACAGTCAGGTGTGGAAATACTGCAGAGATCTGGAACGAGCGGATTACCCCTTTACGGGCAATGGCTGCGGGTTCCATTTTGGTAATATCGTCACCGTTGAAGAGAATCTGGCCTGAAGTCGGCTGTAGAAACTTGGTAAGCAGGTTAAAGACTGTGGTTTTACCTGCGCCATTCGGTCCGATCAGGGCATGTATGTGTCCGCGGGTGATGTTCAGATTTACATCATCAACAGCGGTGAAACCTTTGAAGGCTTTGGTCAGATTTCGGGTTTCAAGAATGAAATCCTGCGTTGGCTGGGTCATCTTGTTGCTACTCTTTTCAGTCCAAAGTGCGCGAATAACGGCGTGCGACTTCAGTTGTTTTTGTTATAAGCAACACATTAAAGATGAATGTTTTCCCAACTGTTTTGTAAATCTAACCTAAGCTTTCCAAATCTAACGAAATGTAACAAAGTGCCGAACGGTGCTTACTTTGTGATACATTCGGGCTATCTCCAGTGGAAAAACCATAATTAAAAAAACCACAAATTATGTATCGCCGTTCTCCAATTACTATTCGTCTTTTCTTGATGCTGCTGGTCCTGATCAGCAGTATTTTTGGCTCGATCTACTGGTTTACGGTTCCCCTGATTAAAGAGAACGTCTTTGGTCTGGAGCTGCACACCAATCGTCAGGTACTTAATATTGTGTATGACCTGGCGAATCGCATGTATTCCAGTACAGAAACCTATGTCGATAAAACCCTGAACTCCCATGAGCAACGACTGGACTCATTACTTGATCTGGCTGAGGACTACATCGAGGTCACCCAGAGAGAGGGCAGGAAGCAGGACAAAACTGAAAACCAGATCTGGCAGCAGATCTTTACGGACTTAAGACAGTTTGAATTTGGTAATAACGATTACCTTTGGATTGCTGACTATGACGCCAGGTTGCTTTCTCATCCTGCAGATCAGTTCCATCAACGGGATATGTCTAAGTTTACTGATCCTGAAGGTACCCTGATTATTCCGAAAATCCTTAAGCTGGCACGTAAGGATGGCCAGGGCTTCTATAAATATAAATGGAACCGTCTGGGTAATACGCAAATTATCGATAAGTACTCCTATGTAAGGGACTACCCAGAATGGGGGTTTGTTATTGGTGCAGGGGTATATATTGAGGACATACATAAGGAAGTGCAGGCGCAGAAACAGCAGGCAATTTTAGAGATCAATAAGGCGCTTAAAAATATAAAGATTGCCAGTAACGGCTATCTGTTTGTGTTTGATTCAGCCGGTAATATGTTGTTTCACCCCAACCCAAATATTCACGGTATTAACTTCAGAAAACAGTTAAACCCGGTCACGCAGAATCCGATTTACCTGGATCTCATGGCTGTGGCTGATACGGGTGAAGAACTGTATTACAAATGGGATAAGCCTGACGATCAGGGAAATTATGAATATGAAAAACTGTCTCTGGTAAGGCATCTTTCAGGCTTTGACTGGTACATTAGCTCTTCCGTCTATCTCGATGATTTAAAAGCAAGTTCTGTGCAGTTGAGCCAGCGAATTATGGCCATGGGCTTCTTTGCTTTATTGGCTGCCATCGTGGCGGCATTTCTGTTTGCAGAGTGGCTAACTTCCCCAATTAAGAAGCTTTCATTAACCGCTTATAAGATCAGTCGCGGAAATCTTTCGGCCAAAACCGGCATCAATCGTGATGATGAATTAGGCTTATTGGCAGAGTCATTTGACTACATGGTTGATCGCCTCAGGGATAATATCGATACCCTGAACAGTAGGGTTAAATCGCGTACCAAAGAGCTTTCTGAATCGAATACTCAATTGTTAAGGGCAGTGGATTCTCTCGAAGTCACTCAATCTGAACTGCGTGCTCATGAAAGCCGTCAGCGAATGATTCTTGATGCGCTACCCGCACAGATTGCATACGTCGATAACCAACTGAGATTTGTCTTTGCAAACCAGCAATATCGCGAGGTGTTTAACCAATCCAAAGAGGAGATTGAAGGTAAGTCTTTGGTTGATGTGGTTGGTGCAGAGATGTTCGAAATGCTGGGGCCGTACATTGAACGCGCGCTCGAAGGAGAGCATCCGGTTTATGAATACCGCTTACAGCATAAGGGCGAAGAGATCATAACCCGCCGTACTATGATGCCGTTTTTATCTGAGCAGGGAGAGATTGATGGATTCCTGACCTTATCCATTGATATTACCCACGAGCGAGAAGCAGAACGACGGATGGCCGAAGCCAGTAAAATGAAAGCGGTAGGTCAGATGTCCGGCGGTCTTGCCCATGATTTTAATAATCTGCTAACAATCATTCTGGGTAATCTGTTACAGCTGCAAAGTTCACCCACTATGGCTGATGAACAACAGTCGAATCTGGTGCCCGCTATTCGCGCTACCCGTCGCGGTGCTGATATGACAAGGCGCCTACTGGCTTTCTCCCGCCGCCAGTCTCTGTCTCCTGCACGTATCCGGCCGGAAACACTGATTCATGAGCTGGTGGACCTTTTAGCTGCACCGTTGCCTGAGAGTATTCAGCTTCGCACTCAGGTTAAATCCAATGCACCCGATGTTTATGTGGATGCCGCCCAGATGGAAGATGCTCTGGTGAACCTGGCTTTGAATTCAGCCGATGCCATGCCTAAAGGTGGTGAGATTTGTCTTGTAGTCGAAGGCATAGACTCCTCCGAACCAGAAATCGCCCGGGGTGGTTTTGATGATGAGATCAAACCGGGTGACTATGTGATGATCAGGGTATGCGACAGAGGTGAAGGTTTCTCGGAGGAGGCGTTGAAGAAAGCCTGCGAACCTTTCTTTACAACCAAGTCTACCGGGGCTGGCTCCGGATTAGGTTTGAGTATGGTTTACGGATTTGTGAAGCAGTCTAAAGGCTATTTGCGAATCGAAAATCGTAATGAGGGTCACGGCGCTTGTATTGATCTATTGCTGCCTGTGGCGACTGCAGAGCAAACATCCGAACCTGAACATGCAGTAAAACTCAATTTGATTCCTGTGGAACAGCCAGAGTCGGATCTTATCCTTCTGGTGGAGGATAACGATGATCTGCGCACTCTGGTGCGTCAACAGCTCATTGAGGCTGATTACAAAGTGATTGAAGCATCCAGCGGGGATGAGGCTCTTAATCTGCTTGCAAGTATTGAGCAACTCGCTGGAGTGGTGAGCGATGTGGTTATGCCAGGTGAGAGTGATGGTTATGCTGTCGCTGAAGCCGTAAAAATATGCCACCCGAAAGCGTTTGTGGTGTTAATGACGGGTTATACAGAGAACAGTCCAGTCACGGATTTTGAAATGACGCTGCTGCATAAGCCCTTCGAGCCGGCAAAATTAATAGAAGTACTTCCTGTTTGTAACCCAGTGAACAGGCAGAAGGAGGTCGCTGATGAGTGAGACTTTTAAACCTCTGATTTATGTAATTGAAGATGAACAGGACCTGGGTGAGTTAATTTGTTCAGCTTTGACCAGTTTCCGTTATGACGTGAAATATTGCCCTTCGGGAGAGAAAGCACTTGAGGAGTTGCATAAGCAGCAGCCGGATGTCTGCATCGTCGACCTGAACCTTCCTGATATGGATGGTATGGAGCTGGTTAAACATATGGAGAGTCAGGATCTCGGGGTCATCATAGTCTCCGGCCGGGATGGTTTGACCGATAGAGTGCTAGGTCTAGAGTTTGGCGCAGATGATTACATCACCAAACCCTTCGAACCCAGAGAACTGGTAGCAAGGGTACAAAGCCTTTTGCGCAGACTGAAAAAGAAAAAACAGGAATCTGTTACACAATTCCAGACTGCAAGATTCGCTAACTGGGAGTTTAAGCCTAATTCACTGAGCCTGAAGCACTCAGAGCATGGCGATGAAACCCTGAGCCGGGCAGAGGGAGACATGTTGCTGGCACTGCTTAAACATCCTTTCCAGATTCTCTCCCGCGATCAGCTACTTGGAGATAACTGTGTTCCCTATGACCGCAGTATCGATGTGCGTATGTCTCGGCTGCGTAAAAAAATAGAGATCGACCCTCAGCATCCTGAACTGATCAAAACCGTGTATGGCGCAGGTTATATGTTTACTACGGATGTGGACTGGGAATAATCAACGGATGGATATCGCAGGTCATTACGAAACTCACCTGGAAAGTCATAAGATCATCAGTGCTCTCAAACAAGCTTACCCAGATGGTGCGGATAAGTACCAGTTAGCTCCAATCGATCAGCTCCATATTTGTGGGATTAAAGCCAGTGAAAAGCTACTAAGGAATCTGAAAACAACTGACAAAGTCTTGGAAATTGGGTCTGGCTGTGGCGGCTTGATGCGCTTAATTCAGGAGCAGGGTATTGCTGTTACAGGACTGGATATAAGTCACGGCTTAAATACGCTAAACAAGCAGTTAACCAGCGTGTCCAGCGCTTTGAAGAGTTCCCAGAATTCCGGAAATCCAAACATTATCACCGGGGATGCGCACAACCTCCCTTTTCCAGATAACAGTTTCACTGTTGTGGTGATGCAGCATAGCTTGCTGAATATGCCGGATAAGAAAAGAGTATTATCAGAGTGTAAGAGGGTGCTCAAAACGACAGGAGCGTTTGTTCTTCATGAAATAATTCAGGAAAAGAAAAGTGTACCATTGTTATTTCCAGTGCCGTGGGCATTGAAACCTGAACAGTCTTTTCTTATCTACGAATCAGATCTGATAACCTTATTAATTGAATCTGGATATGAAATAAGATGTGTAACAGATTGGACCAAAGATGCGATTAATTGGAGTGAGAGGCAACAGCATAAAGACAAGAATAGCAATCAGTGCTCGCCTGTAATTGCACCATCGATGGTCTTTGGGCATTCAATCAATAAGATGATTCAAAACGTGAATTTAAACCTTTTAAAAGGTTCTATTCGGGTGATGGAAGTCGTCTGTTTGCATGCAGGAAATGAAGCCTCCCTTGAAGATTAATCCTTCACAAGTTCACTTAGGGAACATGCGATTAAGTCCCTCAGCATGAGATAATCCATGCTCTGATGTGCTGAGGGCTATCCATGGATCACCAACTCTCCTTCGCTGACAGCGAGTTCAACAACAAGCGCCGCCAAACCCGCAAAGAGAAATTTCTCGGCCGCATGGAAAAACTGATTCCTTGGCAGCGGTTGGAATCAGTGATTGCCCCTCACTACCCAAAGGCCGGTAACGGTCGTAGGCCTTATCCGTTATCAATCATGCTGCGCATCCACTGTATGCAGCAGTGGTATAGCATGAGCGATCCAGCCATGGAGGATGCGCTTTATGAAATCGCCTCCATGCGTTTGTTTGCTGGTCTCTCGCTGGATGTCGCGATACCTGATCACACCACGATCATGAACTTCCGTCACCTGCTGGAACGGCATGGTTTGGCTCGAAAAATATTCCAAGAGGTTAGCACCTGGTTAAGCGATGCAGGTGTGTTGGTAAAAGAAGGAACGCTGCTGGACGCAACGATTATCGAAGCACCAAGTTCTACCAAGAACAAAACTGGTGAACGTGACCCTGAAATGCACCAAACCAAGAAAGGCAATCAATGGCACTTCGGAATGAAAGCCCATATCGGCGTTGATGCCAGAACCGGTCTGACGCATAGTTTCACAACTACCGCCGCTAATGAGCATGACCTCAACCAAGCCGAACACCTTCTCCATGGCAAAGAAGAGTTTATCTTCGCCGACAGTGGTTATCGTGGCGCAGAGAACCGTAAAGAGCTCGAAGATGTAAAAGCGGACTGGCATGTTGCTGAAATACCCAGCAAGGTCAAAGAGCTGAAGAAACATCCGCGCATCAACAAAGGTCAACTGAAAACCGAGTACCTGAAAGCCAGTATCCGCGCTAAGGTTGAGCACCCGTTCAGGATCATTAAATGTCAGTTCGGCTTCACCAAGGCGTGCTATCGCGGTCTGACGAAGAACGATAGCAAGCTGGCCATGCTGTTCGCTTTAGCGAATGTTGTGCGTGTGGATCAGATGCAGCGGGCGTAGGATAAATCCGTCTGTATGCTGAGGTGTCGGTATGCAGACGGTGAAAAATGGACAAATAACGGGTAATTACGCCGCAAATGCAGCTTTATTGGGCAGTGAGCTAGAAAGCGGGACTTAATCGCATGTTCCTTAGCGTATCAGTTCTAATACCTGATCTATTTGTAAGATAGATGTGTGTTTTTCTGGGAACATTTTACTGTATTTTTCATATACATATCTAAAACCTCCTATAGATTCCTGATTAGATGTCTGTTTTATTTCAATTGACTGTGTAAAATTTAAATCGCCGATGATCTGTACCAGTTGTCGGAGCTTGTCATCATCAAGAGGATAACGCGATATCGGGTAGAATATTCCCTGTTTTAAAAAATTACTGTCTTCAATCGCCAGCAAGGCATCATCAATTATCTGGGCTATGGAAGCTTCGGGGGTTCTTGGTTCTGACAAGCAGGAACTGCTGTAGGTTTGGGATTTACAAATTCTGTAGTATAGGCTGGACCAATGTGATTTTTGGGGTATCCATAAGGCTTTTTGCTGATGATATTTTGTCAGATTATCAGGCCAATGTTCATTGGATAGATGATCCGCCTGAAAGTTTGAATTTAAAAGGCCACATTCCAGATTTGAAAGACAGTTTGTATGACTATCAAAAACATCTGAGATGTATTTTATTGTAATAAGGCTGAATATTGCGTGCCTGTAGAAATTAAAATTGGGCTCACTATTGATAACTCTCTCAATTAATTTCAGCTGATCCGAAATTCCGCAGTTATCATGATCAATAGGGTTGTTCATAAAAGGGTATACACAATTGCTTCGACAGATTTTGATTATTAATCAATAAAAAAAGCGAACTAGACCGGGGCGAATGGAATAGCTCGCTGTGAAACTACAAAAGAAGTGGTAACCAGCTTATCGATTATCTTCTAAAAGAGAGTTAAGAGTCTTAAATTCAGGCGTGCGTCTTCTTTAAAGCCATTGTCCACAGAAATATCATCGCCGTAGGTGGCCAGAATCTGGGTAGTAGGAGTTACAAACCACCCTGCACCGATTTGATATTTCGAAACCTCTGCGTCATCGTCATTATCTATTCCGTTTACAGAGGTTTCTCCAATCCAGGATTTAGATAATCCGGCCCTGATATCGAATGTTGGTGAAATGTTGTAGCGAATATAAGCCTGAAGTTGATAGCTTGGTTTTTGTTCCAGATTGTCGCTCGTCGGACCGAAGTCGTTGTTATCGCCATAGAGAGTGACATCGCCGATCAAATCAAGAGTAACGTTGTCAGAAAGCCCTTTGATGTATCCAGCTTGCATTGTCAGCTTATATCTATTTTCGCCAAGATTTAATGCATCTTGATTATCATAGTCTCCTGTTGGGAGAAATAAGAATGGTGTTACACCAAAATATTCTTTATCTTGAGGCTTGTTTACCAACCAAACCGTGGCTCCCAGTATTAAATCACCCAATCCATCAGTATCACCCAAACCAGAGAGATCACCTTTACCTTCTAATTTACCAAAAGGTAAAAGAAACTGAGGGTCAACAATGTAATCACCAATTTTAGTGTAGTGTACGCCCCTCAAAATCCCGACTTGTGAATCAAGACTGTAATCGCCTGAAACCTGAGTGTTATTACTATACAGTCCGTCGCGTCCGGCAAACTGAGCATAAACTGCCAGGAGATTGGTCCCTTCAGGAAGTGCTGTGTAATCTCCCGCATCGACATCTAAGGCTTGTACCATCGAGGTGCTCGCAATAGCAGCCGATAAAGTAAGAATTTTAATACTTGAACATAATGGGGAAGTGTTTGGCATGTATGTCTCCTTGTTTTTTTTATTACGCTTTATGGTAATGGCAAGGAGTGTGCCAAGAACTTATTGGTCTTCAATATATTGAAAAATAAGGGTTTTGTTTTATGTATGCATTTGTTTTTCTCATTTCAAGACGGTCAAGTCTCATCGTGAGATTGGTTATTGATTTCTGAACTCCTCCACGTTTATTTTCAAAGAATGGATCTTACGATACAGAGTGGCGCGGCTTAACCTCAAGTCAAGTGCAGCAGAAGGAACATGTCCATTGTGTTTAATAAGGGCGTCAATGATAAGGCTGTGTTCTAAATCAGGCAGGGAGCCTTTCGAATGACGCTGTATATCATAACTGAACATTTCACTTGGTAGATCTTCGACATTGATGACAGCTTTATTATTACTGAAAACCTTCAAAACTTTTAAACTGTTGATGAGTTCACGGACATTTCCAGGCCAGTCGTATGCACATAATTCATGTAATGCTTCAGTAGATAAGATTGAATTTCCAAGGACCTTATACGCACATTCACCTATGAATCTGTTTAGTTGAGGGCGTTGCCGTAAAGGACTCAAATGCAAATTAAGACCTTTGATGCGGTAGTATAAATCTTGCCGAAAGTGCCCCTGATTAACAGCTTCTAGCAGATCCTTATGACTGGCCGATACAAGCTGAAAAGTGCTAGTTCTCTTTTGCTCACTTCCGAGCCTTGTCACTTCACCACTATCTAGAACTCGCAATAACTGAGCTTGAAGTGTAAGTGGCATGTCCCCAATTTCATCTAGAAAGAGAATTCCATTATGAGCTTGCTCTATTTTTCCACGCGATCCACCACGCTTTGCACCCGTAAAAGCCCCTTCGTCATAACCAAATAGCTCACTTTCAATCAGATTTTCAGGTATGGCTGAACAGTTTAGAGCTACGATGGGGCCTATGAGATTGCTCAATTGATAGAGTGTTTGAGCAAAAACGTCTTTACCGGTTCCAGTCTCTCCGCTAATAAGAATTGGTAGTTTAGCTTTTATGGCAAGTAAGCCTCGATCTAGCTTCCCGTTTATGTCTGGATCGCCAAAATCTGGAACTGATTCTGATTGTCTATCTTGTGTTTTGATCGGGAAAGAAGGAGTGGGATTGTAGTGGCAAGCATTAACTATAACGTCCAATCCTGAGTTTAGTTTTATAGCTACCGGTGCTTTCTTAGATTTTGAAGGTAAAAATTCATCAAATGAAAGATCAAAAATATCTTCGAAACATATAGAAGAGGGAAAGCGGCCTAGATCAAGCCTGTTTTTTGTTCTGGAACAACTGGATAATAACAAACCATCCTCATCAAAATTGAGCAGTAAAATGGCATTGTTTATTTGTGATGTTGTAAATTCATGTGCGAGATTTACTTCTAGTTTTATAAACCCCTTTTTTGCGAGAAAAAGTTTTTTTTCTATTTCAAAAGCTATCGTGGAGGCCAGCAGCTTTGAACCGCAATCAGCCTTTTCTGATCTGCGAGAAAGATCAACGGTACCGAGAACATTGCCATTGTTATCCAATATTGGCGCAGCTGAACATTGAAATCCTGATATAAATTCTATGTAGTGTTCTCCACC
>JASBRM010000375.1 GCA_030149405.1 Neptuniibacter sp.
AATCTGTTCATCATGTTGTTAGCCACAGCTCGCCAGAGGGTTATTAATCTGTATGTCAGAGATTTTGTGATTATCGTTTAAAAACAGGGTTACGTCTGCCCGATCAGGCATCTCCTCCAGCATCTGCTGGGTCAGTCGTTCATAATGCTGAATGAAGCGTTTGATCTGTTCTTCATTCATGATACGGAGGTGTTCAGTCGGTTGCTGGGTATCGTAAATATATTTCACCCGCTCAGCGAGTTTTTTCTCCTGCAAAGAACGCCACTCAAATACAGAGTCCATGCTCGGTACCTTAAGCATAATCAGCACTTCGATCATGGAGAACATCTCCTGGTAAATACCTGACAGCTGAGTATTTACATAATCTCTCCAGGCACCATCCGGATCTTCGTCCCGTTCAAGATCATTGATAGCCTCAACCAATTGTTCTGGCTCCTGAGGCAAAGCACCAACACACCAGCCTTCAAACACAATGACATCTGCTGGGCCGATCCACTCCTGCCAGACAGATGCAGGGCAACGGTCATCCGTGGATTTATCAAATACAGGGATTTTTGTAATGGACTCTTCTGTGCTGGATTTCAGGGAATTCAGAATCTCGATTCCAAGATCTACATCGTGCGTCCCCGGCACACCACGGGTCTTTAATAAAGGATGAACCTCTTCGGATAGCTGCACCCGCTTTTCAAAGGTTTTGTAAAGATCATCAATGGAAAAGCCCACTACCTTCAGATCAAAGCCCTCGGTCAGAATAACCTCAAGCAGGTTAAACAGAGTCGATTTTCCTGCTCCCTGTGCACCATTAATACCAATGACCAAGGGTCCATCAGACTGGCGTTTACGACAGGTTAGCCAAGCTCCCAATGGCACATAAATGGCTTCAAACATATCCACCAGACCAATATCAACTTTGAGCGACTCCAGTGTTGATGCAAACGCTTTTTCAACTGCAGCAACAGCCTCTTCTCTTTCACGAAAACTGAGGCACATCTGATCCTGTGGCCATTGGGTAATCACACTCATGCAGAAACTTCCTTTCTAATTACTTCGGTGTTGTCGCAACCAGGACTGAATTTCATTTATCTGGTCATGTTCCATTAGCGATGGAGCATGTTCTATGCCAGGAACTTTATACAATTCCAACTCTTCATTATTTTGCATCATCCATACCGTAGATTCCTGCAAAACATCTGAAGCTTCACCCCAGATCAGTAACTGTGGGACTCTGATAGCGGACCAAATAGCCCAGAGATCAATATCCTCTTTGCTGTTCGCTTTCGTTGCTTCAGCAATTGCCGGGTCATAATGCAGTGCAAAGCGACCATCATCCAGCTTTCTTGACCCAAATTTGACCAACCTCTTCCACTGCTGATCATTGATATTTCTGTAAGAGAGATAGGTTGAACGCATATAGGTTTCAACTTGTTGCAGGTTCGGGAAACGCTTATCTCCCAGATATTGTGAAATACGTTGTAATGCTACTGCTGGTACAAAACCACCAATATCATTTAGCACCAGACTTTTAATGGGCGAGTTGGGTAAAGCAGCCAGACACATTCCAATAATGCCGCCCATAGAGGTACCAATCCAATCCACCTTATCAACATTGAGTCGCGCTAAAAGAATCACAATATCATTCATATACTGGGGTATACCGTATTCCTGCCCCGCAGGTAACCACTCACTTTCCCCGCGTCCCACAATATCCGGACAGATCACTCGATAATCACGGGATAGAGCCAGTGCCAGATCATCAAAGTCCCGACTATTACGGGCCAGCCCATGAACGCAGATCAGAACCCGGTCGTTTTCGGCACTTCCCCACTCTTTATAAGCCATTGTGTGGAATCCGACTGGGTTCAAACAACGTACATTGTATGAATGCATGGTTGCCTCCAACTAGGTTAAAGCAATACAAACAAGTCAGTACTAAAAAGTGATAAATACCGTTCTGGACTTGTTCTCAGGTTCCTAAGTATCAATAAGTTAGCACAGTAATAATAAGTTAAAAAATGGGAACTAACAGTTTTGTAAAGTTTCGAAACAATGGCTGACGCTGCAGTTTCATATCAGCTAATATAAGTCTGCCTGTTATTTTCTCCGCTTGAAATGGAATAGCTTATGAGTGAAGTACCCCATAAGAACTCATCACATATGAAATGGATATTGCCTCTGCTGATCTTATTAGCAGGTGGATTGCTGGTATTTTATTTTGTTTCCAGCAAACCGCAGGCTCCCTCACGTCCAGTGAATGAAAAAGTCTGGACAGTTAAAACTCTCACTGCCACGCCTGGAGAGCACCAACCTACTCTGGTTCTTTATGGCCAGATCGAAGCTCCCAGAATGACCAATGTTACTGCTGCTGTGACCGCATTTGTGGCAGAAGTAAATACAGATGAAGGCAAGAACATGGTCGGTGGCGAGCTGCTGATCAAACTCGATGACAGGGATGCAAAACTACTCGTGGCGCAAAGACAGGCCGACGTCACCAATATTGAAGCCCAGCTTGAAGCCGAGAAAGTGAGGCATCAGTCCGATCTGAATTCCTATCAAATCCAAAAGAGCCTGCTCCAACTCAGCCTCAATACTGTTAAACGTTATGAAAACCTGATTAAGCGTAAAGTTGCCAGCCAGGAGCAGTTGGACAGTGCTCGTAAAGACTATCAACAGCAGCGTTTGTCTCTGGTAGAACGTGAAAGCTCTATCGCTGATCATCCGAACCGCATCAGCCAAATTGAGTCACAACTCTTGCGCGCACGCAGCTTGTTAGAAGCCTCTGAGCTGGATCTTTCCAGAACTGAAATTAAAGCGCCATTCAAAGGCCGAATTGCTCAACTGAGTGTAGCGCCGGGTGATCGTGTTAGAGCGGGAGATTCAATGTTGCAGTTCTACAGCATGGACCGCCTTGAAGTCAGATCACAAATTCCAAGCCGAATTTTGCCACAGATTCGTGCAAATAATTCCAATTATGATATTGCTGCCACTGGCCAGATCGATAATCAAATACTGCAAATGAAACTGGACCGTGTAGCAGCAGAGGTAAATGGTGGTCGTGCCGGCGTCGATGCATTTTTCAATATTGAAAGTGAACAATACCTCCCTGAACCAGGACGTTCTCTGGCCATTCAAGTCAAGCTACCCGCCCAGCAGAATGTAATCCCAATTCCACCCGTTTCTTTATATGGATTAGACCGGGTATACAAAGTCGTAGATGATCGCCTCCAGGCGGCAACAGTCACCCGAATTGGCGACAGCACCGATGCAGAGGGTAACCCCGTGGTTCTGGTACAGAGTTCTGAACTCAATGCAGGCGATAAGATCATTATGACCCAGCTTCCTAACGCTATCTCCGGACTTCGCGTAAAAGAGGTAGGTTCTGATGCGTGATTATCAGGGGCCGCTGCAAAACCTCACTGCAGTTTTTGCCAGCCACCGGGTAGCTGCAAACCTGTTTATGGTTCTGATGATCCTTGCCGGTGCTTGGGGGCTTAAAAAACTCAACACCCAGTTTTTCCCCAGCTTCGAACTGGATGTAATCACTGTACAGGTGATCTGGAGTGGCGCAGCGGCTGAGGATGTTGAGCAATCCGTTATCTTACCCATAGAAGAGACGCTGAAATCCCTGACCGGGATCGACACTCTTTATGCCACAGCCACACAAGGAAGCGCCTCCATTCGCCTTGAGTTGGATGAAGATACCGATGTGGATTACATGCTCGACGAAGTTAAGCAGAAAATCGACAGTGTCCGCAGTGAACTTCCCTCTGATATTGAAGAACCCTTAGTTCAGAGAATCATCCGTTACGAACAGATTGCCAGCCTGATCATCAGCAGTGAAAAAGGCTCTTTGGAAGAGTTAAGACCATTAGCTGATCGGTTTGAGCAGGAACTGTTAGCTCGTGGCATTAATAAGATCGATTTTACAGGTCTACCCGATAAACAGATCCGTATCGAGCTCCCCTCCGCCCAGCTTAATGAGCTGGATATGACCATGAACCAGATTGCTGCCAATGTTCGGTTACGTAGCCTGGATCTGCCTGCTGGTACAGCCGCAAAAAGGGATGGTTCACGTCAGATTAGAAGCCTGAATCAGCAAAGAGATGTGGAAGGTTTCCGCCAGCTTCCGATCATTACCGACAGTGAAGGACGCCTGATCCGCCTTGGTGATATTGCAGATATCTCCCTGACCACTAAAGATGATCAGGTTCTGTTAAAACATGAAGGCCGCCCAGCGGTGATGCTGCGCCTGCGCCGGACTGAAACTCAGGACACCCTCAAATCTGCGGCGATTCTAAATGACTGGCTGGATGAAACACGCCCGACTCTGCCTCAGGACATCAACCTGACCACATATGACGAACGCTGGCAGCCTGTTAAGCAACGTATCAACCTGTTGTTGAAGAACGGTCTGAGCGGATTAGTGCTGGTGATTTGCATCCTGTTTCTGTTCCTGAATGCCCGGGTCGCTTTCTGGGTAACCGTGGGCATACCGGTCTCCTTCCTGGCGACTCTCGCTGTACTGTATGGAATCGGTGGCACCATTAATATGATCAGCCTGTTCGGCCTGATAATGGCACTCGGTATCATTGTGGATGACGCCATTGTGGTAGGTGAAGACACCCTAACCCATGTGCAAAGAGGAGAGCCCGGCCTCCAGGCAGCAATTGGTGGTGCTCACAGAATGCTGGCACCGGTTACCGCCTCTTCGTTGACGACTATTGCAGCTTTTCTGCCCCTGTTACTGATTGATGGCCGTATTGGTAATATCCTGATCGATATACCTATTGTGGTGATCTGTGTAATTCTGGCTTCACTGGTGGAGTGTTTCCTTATCCTTCCTGGCCACCTGCACCACAGTATTAAAAAAGCGGAAGACTTACATCCATCCAAAACCCGCATCTTCTTAGAAACCACTTTTAACAATTTTCGGGATGGCCCATTCAGGAGGTTTGTTACCCGTGCAATTGAATTCCGATGGGCAACCATCGCCAGCGCTCTAGCGCTGTT
>JASBRM010000376.1 GCA_030149405.1 Neptuniibacter sp.
TGCAGGTGCTTTTGGTGGTCTGGCGATGGGTATGACAGGAGCATTTACAGCGTTTATGTTGCCAGTGCTCATTCCTCTTTTTGGCTTGTGAGCTCTTTTGTCGACGAATTGTTACGAAAATGATGGTTTGTGGTAATTAATTAGTCGATTTACACCCTTTTCTTCCTTATGTTGCAATTGCTAAATAATGTATTCGCCGGTAAAGTTCGCGCTGTTACAAAGATGAAACAGAACTGGCATTCCTCATGACTCCATTAGAGCGTTACAAGCAAGACCTACAGCGTGATGATTTCTCCTATGATCCAGCTCAGGAGATGGCTGTAGAGCACCTTCAGCGTCTGTATGATGATCTTGTGGCTCACAAAGAAGAGCCAAAAGTTGGCCTGATGGGGCGCCTGAAAGGAAAGTTGAAAAAACCTGAGCCTAAGGAACCGGTCAAAGGTTTGTACTTCTGGGGCGGTGTAGGCCGTGGCAAAACGTATCTGATGGATACGTTCTACGACAGCCTGCCATTCGAGCAGAAAATGCGTACCCACTTTCACCGCTTCATGCAACGTGTGCATGCAGAGCTAAAGGCATTGGATGGTACAGCAAATCCATTGGTTGAGATCGGTAAGAAATATGCCTCTGAAACCCGGATTATTTGTTTTGATGAGTTTTTCGTAACGGACATTACAGATGCGATGATTCTGGGTGGTTTGCTGCAAGAGCTGTTCAATAACGGTGTGTCACTGGTGGCAACATCGAATATTGTTCCGGATGGCCTTTATAAAGATGGTTTGCAGCGAGCGCGTTTTCTGCCGGCAATCGATATGTTGAATCGCTACACTGAGGTTGTGAATGTTGATGGTGGAGTGGATTATCGCCTTCGTGCCCTAGAGCAAGCAGAGCTGTATCACTTCCCATTGGATGCTGAGGCTGATCGAAGTCTTAACCGTAGTTTTGAAAGTCTGGCTCCAGATCTGGAAGAGGTTGTAGAGGCTGAAGTTCTGGAAATTAATGGCCGGGAAATGCAGAGCCGTCGTTGCTGTGAGGATGTGGTCTGGTTTGATTTCTCTGATATTTGTGAAGGCCCGCGCTCTCAGAACGACTATATTGAACTGGCTAAAATCTTCCATGCAGTGATGGTGGGTAATGTTCCGCAGTTGGGTCGTTCCAATGATGATGCTGCTCGCCGCTTTATCAATATGGTAGATGAATTTTACGACAGTGGTGTGAAATTAATCATCAGTGCAGAAAAGCCTATTCACGAGATTTACACTGAAGGTAGGCTGGAGTTTGAGATTGAGCGTACTCAGAGCCGCTTGCTGGAGATGCAGTCGCACGAGTACCTTGCCAGAGAGCATCGAGCATAGGAAAAAGCTAAGACTTAATAAAAATGCGCGTTATGCGCATTTTTTTATGTTGAACTTTGTTGCGATACGTTATGCGCATAAGTATAATGCGCGCTCCCAAGTTCTTGCTCGGTCTTGAATTTGCGAAAAGTGAGTTGTTGGTTGCTTAAATCAACAACAAATAATTATAAGTCAGGTCGGTTGTTTTTATTAATAAAATCAACGAGATCTGAGCCAATAGAAAAAGGCAATACAGATGAAAACATTCGTCGCTAAACCAGCCGAAGTAAAACGCGACTGGTACGTTGTTGACGCAGAAGGTAAAACTCTGGGTCGTCTGGCTACTGAAATCGCACGTCGTCTGCGTGGTAAGCATAAGCCAGAATACACTCCACACGTAGATACTGGTGATTACATTGTTGTTGTTAACGCTGAAAAAGTAGGCGTAACTGGCAACAAGCGTAAAGACAAAATGTACTACCGTCACACTGGTTACCCAGGTGGTCTGAAAGAAGCTTCTTTCGAGAAGATGATTGAGACTTTCCCTGAGCGCACTATCGAGTTGGCTGTTAAAGGCATGCTGCCAAAAGGTCCTCTGGGTCGCGCTATGCACTCTAAGCTGAAAGTTTACACTGGTGCAGAACATCCGCATCAGGCTCAGCAGCCTAAAGAACTGAACATCTAAGGGGAAGGAAAATAATGTCTACTACTCAGTATTACGGTACAGGTCGTCGTAAAACGTCCACAGCACGTGTTTTCCTGCGTCCAGGCACAGGTTCTATTACTATCAACGACCGTGGTATCGAAGAATATTTTGGTCGTGAAACTGCTCGCATGATCGTTCGTCAGCCTCTAGAACTGACTAACAATCTAGAAGCTTTCGACGTTGTTGTTACTGTAAAAGGTGGCGGTGGCTTCGGTCAGGCTGGTGCGATTCGTCACGGCATTACTCGTGCTCTGATGGAGTTCGATGAGACTCTGCGTCCAGCACTGCGTGAAGCGGGTTATGTTACTCGTGATGCGCGTATGGTTGAGCGTAAGAAAGTGGGTCTGCGTAAAGCGCGTAAGAAGCCACAGTTCTCCAAGCGTTAATTTATTACAGCGAATTTTTTATTCGCCAGAAAAACGCCTGTTCCTTTGCTGGGATGGGCGTTTTTTTTGCACTGCGTCAAGTCAATACTTTGGCCTAAAGTACCCCTTAAATTCGGTAATTCACCTTGTAAGAAAGGGGGAATTTCTTTACTATTTGGGCCATTTTTAAGATAGACGAATTCGTAGCTTTAAAATTCTTAGCGGCCAGTATATTTCTGCACCTGCTGAAATATAAGATAAGGTCGATTGAGGGGAGATAATCTTAATGAGCAATGATGGCGTGAATAAGGGTCGGCGCCGTCTCCTGATCGGTGCTACATCCGCAGTTGGTGCGGTTGGTGCTGTAGGAGCAGCTGTCCCATTCGTAGCTTCCTGGAACCCAAGTGCAAAAGCAAAAACGGCTGGTGCACCTGTTAAGGTGGATATTAGCAAGCTTGAGCCGGGTCAACAGGCAGTGGTTAAATGGCGTGGTAAGCCAGTTTGGATCGTAAAACGTGGTGAAGAAGCGCTGGCTAACCTGCCTAAGCTTGATTCCAACATGCAGGATCCGAATTCTAATGCTTCTGAGCAGCCTGCTTACGTTCCAAATACACCAATACGTGCTATCCGTGATGATATCGCCGTTTTGGTTGGTATCTGTACACACCTGGGTTGTTCACCAACCTACCGTCCAGAAATCGCGCCTGCAGATCTGGGTGCTGACTGGGTGGGTGGTTACTATTGCCCATGCCATGGTTCTCGTTTTGACCTGTCTGGTCGTGTAATGAATGGCTCCCCGGCTCCGGCAAACTTGGTGATTCCGCCTCATCACTATGAGAGCGACAATGTGATCATCGTTGGCGTAGATCAGGAGACTGCATAATGGCTGGTACTCGTAATAAAGGTAACCCAGGTATCATGGGTTGGATCGATGATCGTTTCCCTGCGACGGCTATGTGGGAAGATCACCTGTCTAAATACTACGCTCCAAAGAACTTCAACTTCTGGTATTTCTTTGGCTCCCTAGCACTGCTGGTTCTGGTTAACCAGATCCTGACAGGTATCTGGCTGACGATGGCTTATAACCCATCTGCAGAAGGTGCCTTTGCTTCAATTGAATATATAATGCGTGATGTCGAATACGGCTGGTTGCTGCGTTATATGCACACTACAGGCGCATCTGCTTTCTTCGTGGTTGTTTATCTGCACATGCTGCGAGGCATGATGTACGGTTCATACCGTAAACCGCGTGAATTAGTATGGCTGTTCGGTATGACCATTTATCTGGTGCTGATGGCTGAAGCCTTCATGGGCTATTTGCTGCCATGGGGACAGATGTCTTACTGGGGTGCTCAGGTAATTGTTTCTCTGTTCGCTGCTGTGCCAGTGATTGGCCCTGAACTGGCGGAATGGATTCGTGGTGACTACCTAATCTCAGGTATTACTCTGAACCGTTTCTTCTCTCTGCATGTTATTGCGCTGCCAATTGTTCTGCTAGCACTGGTTGTTCTGCACATCATTGCTCTGCACGAAGTGGGTTCAAATAACCCTGATGGCATCGAAATTAAAGAGAAGAAAGATGAAAACGGTGTTCCTCTGGATGGTATCCCGTTCCACCCTTACTACTCTGTTAAAGATATCGTGGGCGTGGTGGTGTTCTTGTTTGTGTTCTGTGCAGTTATCTTCTTCTTCCCTGAAGGTGGCGGTTACATGATCGAAGCTCCAAACTTTGAGCCTGCAAACCCTCTGAAGACGCCTGAGCATATAGCGCCTGTATGGTACTTCACGCCGTTCTACGCAATGTTGCGTGCAATTCCACCTATCGCTGGTTCTCAGTTCCCAGGTGTAGTTGTAATGGGTGGTGCGATTGCGATTCTGTTCGTGCTGCCATGGCTGGATCGTAGCCCAGTTAAATCTATCCGCTACAAAGGCTGGATGAGTAAACTGTGGTTAGTAATCTTCTGTGTGAGCTTTGTAATCCTGGGGTACCTGGGTGTGGTTTCATCTACTCCTACACGTACGCTGGTGGCTCAGATCTGTACTGCGCTGTATTTCGCATACTTCTTCCTGATGCCGTTCTACACCAGAATGGAAAGTACTAAACCGGTTCCGGAAAGGGTGACAGGCTAATGAAAAAGTTTTTAATCGCATTAGTAATGGCAGTGCTGCCTCTGGCTGCAAATGCTGCTGGTTCAAAAGGTCATCTTGACCACATGGATGTTGATCTGCATAACAAAGCGTCTCTGCAGCGTGGTATGCAAACATTCGTAAACTACTGCATGGGTTGTCACTCTGCTGAATACCAGCGTTATGAGCGTGCAGCTGTAGATCTGGGTATGAATCCAGAACTGGTTGCTGAGCACATGATCTTTGGTGATCAGAAAGTTGGTGAGCAGATGACAATCGCTATGTCTAAAGAAGATGCTGGTAAGTGGTTTGGTAACCCTCCACCAGATCTGACTCTGGAAGCACGTCTGCGTGGACCAGACTGGTTGTACACTTACCTGCGCAGCTTCTACGCTGATGATTCCCGCCCATGGGGTGTGAACAACGCAGTATTTAAAGATGTAGGTATGCCAAACGTTCTGGGCTCTCTGCAGGGTATCGTTAAAGCAAACTGCTCATGGGAAGATATGAACGCACACGGTCTACGTGGCGACGGTATTGATCCACTGACCAACACTCCTTTGAATAACTGTACAACAGTTGTAGAAGGTACTGGTGAGCTGTCTGAAGAAGAGTTCGATAAGGTTGTTTATGACCTGGTTAACTTCATGGTGTACATGGGTGAGCCATCTAAACTGGACTCGCAGCGTATTGGTACTTACGTGCTAATCTTCTTGTTCCTGTTCT
>JASBRM010000381.1 GCA_030149405.1 Neptuniibacter sp.
CCTCTGGGCCAGATTCTGGTTGCAGGTTTGAATAATGCTTCTCATGGTCGTGAGATTATGAAAGAGAGTATTCAGGAAGCTGCCGGTCAAGTTGTTCATGAACTGGAACGATTTTTAAACCCTTTGGGGACTATCGCCGCAGTAACACCTTTATTGGGCTTGTTAGGTACTGTTATAGGCATGATTAAGGTGTTCACCGAGATCATGATCCAAGGTACAGGCAACGCTAATGTTCTTGCGGGCGGTATCTCTGAGGCGCTTATTACTACAGCTGCCGGTCTTACTGTGGCAATTCCGGCTTTGATCTTCCACCGCTTTTTCCAGCGCCGAATAGATTCTCTTGTTGTTACAATGGAACAGGAAACCGTCAAGCTGATCGAAGTGATGCATGGCGAACGTGACATCGATATTGAGTAACGGAGTAGTCACGTGAAGTTTCCAAGACAAAATCAGGAAGAGGTAAACGTCAATCTGACACCATTGATTGATGTTGTATTCCTTTTGCTGATTTTCTTTATGGTTTCAACAACCTTTACCAAAGAAACCCATCTTGAAGTTGACCTTCCAGAAGCAAATGGTGATGCCTCAGTTACAGAAGAGCAGATACTTGAAATTCTGATAACGGATGAAGGGCAATACAGCGTTAATGGTAAACCATTGGTGAACACTCAGGCAGAGACCTTACATCGAGCGCTTAAAAAGATGGCGGGCGATAAGCGGGATATGCCTCTGATTATCACAGCTGATGCTCAAACACCTCATCAGGCTGTTGTGACTGCAATGGATGTTTCGGGGCGACTTGGGTTTGAAAAGTTAAGCATAACCACAAGAGAGCCTGGAGCTGAATGAGTTGGCTCGAGAAGCGCTGGTACAGCAATAAACCTGCGCCTTGTTGGTTATTACCGCTTGAAAAGCTCTATCGATTTCTGGCAAAAAGGCAACACACAAAGGCAAAGCAGAACCGCTGGTCAGCTCCTGTTCCAGTGGTTGTGGTTGGCAATATAAGTATTGGTGGCACAGGTAAAACGCCTTTAGCTGTAGAGCTCATATCGCTGTTTAAAGAATGGGGTTATCGACCTGGCATCGTTAGCCGGGGTTATAAAAGCTCTGCGCCTTCTTACCCTTATATGGTTAATAAACAGTCTTCTCCTGAAGAAGCGGGTGATGAACCCTATCTTTTATATCATCGTTGTAATTGTCCGGTGGTTATTGACCCGGATAGAACGTCTGCGGCTAAGCTTCTCATGGACAAAACCGATTGCGATCTGATTATCAGCGATGATGGGTTACAACACTACCGATTGAACAGGGATGTAGAGATCTGTGTCATTGATGGTGAGCGTGGATTGGGTAATAAACACTGCTTACCTGCAGGGCCTTTACGTGAAGACGGGCAAAGGCTTCTTGATGTGGATTTTGTGGTAACAAATGGCACATCAGTTGAGCGATTAATACAGCAATCCATTCCTTGCTTTGCTATGCATCTGGAGCCTCGCAGATTTCTTAGTTGCGTTAACAAAGATAAAACACTGGGCATTGATGCTTTTACCGGACGAACAGTTCATGCGCTTGCGGGTATTGGAAACCCCAATCGATTCTTCAGAACATTAGAAAAGTCCGCCGGTGTGGACGTTATCGCTCATCCAATGCGGGATCATCAGTCATATACTGAGCAGGATATTTATTTTCAGGATGGAAATCCGGTATTGATGACTGAAAAAGATGCGGTAAAAATCAAAGAAATTGCAGGTGATGAGCACTGGTATCTGGAAGTTTCAGCTGCACTGCCGGATAATTTCACTTCCCAGCTACGAGAAAAGCTGGAATTTGTTAAAGAACAAAAAGGTAATTCAAATAATGGATAAGAAACTATTAGATATTCTGGTTTGTCCGGTTACTAAGACTCCGCTGGAATATAACAAAGAGACAAATGAGCTTTTCGCACGTGCCAGTGGTCTCGCTTATCCTGTACGTGACGATATTCCTGTGTTGCTCGAAAATGAAGCGCGAGAGTTAACGCCTGAAGAACGTGATGCTAAATAGGGAATAGATATGGGATTTTCAGTCATCATACCGGCGCGTTATGCTTCCAGCCGCTTTCCAGGAAAACCCTTGGCGAGTCTTCAGGGAAAACCAATGATTCAGCATGTTTATGAGCGTGCTTGCCAAAGTGAAGCGGAACGCATTCTGGTCGCTACGGATGATCAGCGGATAGCTGATGTAGCGGCTGGCTTTGGCGCTGAGGTTTGTATGACTTCACCTGAACATCCTTCAGGTACTGATCGTTTACAACAGGTAGTTAAAGATCAGGGCTATTACGCGGATGATATTGTTGTAAATGTTCAGGGCGATGAGCCCATGATCCCACCAAGAATCATTAATCAGGTTGCGCATAATCTAATGGCCGAACCTGAGGCCAGTATTGCGACTCTCAGTGAGCCGATCGAAGACGTCCCCTCTTTGTTAAACCCAAATGTAGTTAAGGTCGTTACTGATAGCAGAGGCATGGCTCTGTATTTCAGTCGGGCGCCAATACCCTGGCCGCGTGATGATTTTCATCCTGATGTGACCCAAACCGAGATGCCTACAGGCTTTAACTGGCAGCGTCATATCGGGATCTATGCATACCGGGTTAAGCTGTTAAATGATTTTGTGAAATGGCCACCGGCACCCTTGGAAGAAACAGAGTGCCTTGAGCAGTTAAGAGCGATGTGGAACGGTGCACGTATTCATGTTGCTGTAGCGGATGAACAACCACCAACAGGTGTTGATACGCCAGAGGATCTAGCTCGACTGGAAAAACTGCTCGGTGAGGCTTCCTGATCGTGACCAAAGTTCTTTTCGTGTGTTTGGGTAATATCTGTCGCTCACCGACAGCACATGGTGTTTTCCAGGCAATGGTTGATGAGCAGGGGTTGAATGATTTTATCCATATTGACTCCGCTGGCACTGCCGCATATCACGTTGGCAATCCGCCGGACTCGCGATCTTCTGAATTTGCCCGTAAACGTGGATATGATCTGTCACCTCTGCGTGCACGACAAGCAATTGAATCAGACTTCTATGAGTTTGATTACATCCTTGCCATGGATGAAAGTAACCTGATGAACCTGCGTGCGCTGGAACCTGAAAACTATGCAGGCCATCTTGGATTGTTCCTCGATTTTACTGCTATGCCGGAGTCCGAGGTTCCAGATCCTTACTATGGCGGCGATGCTGGTTTTGAGCACGTGCTCGATCTGGTTGAGTCTGCTTCGTTAGGTTTGTTGGAGCAGATCAAGAGGGATCTCGCGTGATCAACTGGATTGAAAACGCTGATTTGAGTTCGAGAAATTCACTGGGATTCCAGGTTTCTGCAGAACGATTTATAGAAGTAGACACAGTTGAACACTTGGAACTGGCTTTAAACGATGTTCAGCATAATCAGTGGTCACTATTACTTTTAGGCGGCGGTAGTAATCTAGTACTTAAACCTTTTATTCCAGGAGCTGTAATTTCAGTTAATCTTCAGGGTATTAATATTCTTGTTGATGATGAGTCTAGTGCCATTGTTGAGGTGGGTGCTGGAGTTAACTGGCATCAGTTTGTTGGTCGTTTATTGGAAATGGGGCTGCATGGATTAGAAAACCTTGCTCTCATTCCAGGTAATGTGGGCGCTGCGCCGGTTCAGAATATCGGTGCCTACGGGGTAGAACTCGCTGATTGTTTCCATAGTCTCACCGCCTATGATCGTAAGACAGCTGAGCTGGTCCAGCTGAATAAAGACGATTGCTGCTTTGGTTACCGTGACAGCTTATTTAAATCAAGGGAGCCGGGTCGTTATATTATCTGGCAGGTTCGCTTTCTTCTGAGTACCGTATTTTCTCCCAACCTTGGTTATCGCGCCTTGAGCGACTACTTTGATCAACAAGCTGTGACCGCACCTGGAGCATATGATGTTTACAGAGCGGTTTGTGAGATCAGGCAATCAAAACTGCCTACTCCAGACAAGATCGGGAATGTGGGCAGCTTCTTTGAAAACCCTATTGTGCAAGAAGAACAGTACTTGCAACTAAAGCAAAGGTTCCCCAATCTTGTCGCTTATCCGGATGCGCCTGGTAGTTACAAACTTGCTGCTGGCTGGTTAATTGATCAGGCTGGTTGGAAAGGGCATAAAGCAGCCAGTGTTGGTGTCTATGATAAGCAAGCGCTTGTTCTGGTTAATCTAGATAAAGGTGATTCAGAGGCCCTGCTCGGCTTGGCGAAATCAATTCAGGATTCGGTTATGGAGAAATTCTCCGTTTCATTAAAAATGGAGCCCCGGGTTTACCCGGCATGAAAATTCTTCATATTCTTAATTTACCTCCCTGTTCTACATCCTAACTATCTAGCTTTACATCACTATTAAGGCAGAGACTTGTGCCTTAATTTCTTCGATTTTTTATCGCTTCCTCGTTGTTTTTCGGCAGTTGACTATGAGCTGTATCAATCTTTGGTTTAATAGGGTTTTTCTGATAATTGTCGACAATCTAGTGCTTGAGTACTGTTTTTACACATGTTCTGGGGTTTAATTGTTAACGATTTAGGCCTTGTTGCAGCTGCATATAAACCTTTTGTCTTAGATAAATCTCTTTATAAGTCGGTTAGAGTGTGTCAACACATTATCGGAAGTGTCTACAATAACAATATTGCTTCCAAGGCAACGAATTACACATTCAACTTATAATAAAGGGCCTCGACACATGTCCTATCAAGCAGAGTATTCGAAATCGATCGAAACCCCTGAGCTTTTCTGGGGTGAGAAAGCACAAGATCTAGCGTGGTATAAGCAGCCAGAAAAAATCCTTTCTCAAGATGAGAATGGAATCTATCGTTGGTTTGCTGATGGTGAGATGAATACATCTTATCTGGCACTGGATTACCATGTTGAAAATGGTTTGGGCGACAACGCTGCAATCATTTACGACTCTCCAGTTACTGATACAAAACGCAAAATCACCTATCGTGAATTGCGTGACGATGTAGCTAAATTTGCTGGCGTACTAAAAGCGCAAGGTGTCGAGAAAGGCGACCGCGTTGTTATCTACATGCCTATGGTGCCAGAAGCATTAGTTGCAATGCTGGCAGTTGCTCGTCTGGGTGCAATCCACTCTGTTGTATTTGGTGGCTTCGCTCCAAGTGAACTTGCAGTGCGTATTGATGATGCAGAGCCAAAAGTGATTGTATCTGCGTCTTGCGGTATCGAAATCGCTAAAGTGATTGAATACAAGCCGATGCTGGATAAGGCGATCGAGCTGTCTGCACACAAACCAGACGCATGTGTTGTTCTGCAACGCCCTCAAGCTGAAGCAGCAATGACGGAAGGTCGTGATATCGACTGGACTGAAGCGATGGCTACTGCTGAACCAGCAGATCCAGTACCGGTAAAAGGTACTGATCCTCTGTATATTCTTTACACTTCAGGTACAACTGGTAAGCCAAAAGGTGTTGTACGTGATAACGGTGGTCACGCCGTTGCCATGAAGTACTCCATGAAGTCTATCTACAATGTTGAGCCTGGCGATGTATTCTGGGCGGCTTCTGATGTGGGTTGGGTCGTAGGTCACTCGTACATTGTTTATGGGCCGCTACTGGCTGGCTGTACAACTATTGTTTACGAAGGTAAGCCAGTAAGAACTCCAGATGCAGGTGCATTTTGGCGTGTATGTGAAGAGTACAAAGCTAAGGTTCTGTTCTCGGCACCTACTGCGTTCCGTGCGATTAAGAAAGAAGATCCAGAAGGTAAGTTGCTAGCTAACTATGATCTGTCTAACCTGCAAGCGATCTTTATGGCGGGTGAGCGTCTTGATCCTCCAACTTATCACTGGACCATGGAAGTCACTGGCAAGCCAGTTATCGACCATTGGTGGCAGACTGAAACAGGTTGGGCGATTTGCGGTAATATGACAGGTGTTGAACTGCTTGAGCCAAAAGCAGGTTCAGCAACGGTTCCTGTGACAGGCTTCAATGTCCAGATCCTTGACCCAGAAGGTAACGAGCTTCCTGCAGGTGAGCAGGGTGCTATCGCAGTGAAACTGCCAATGCCACCAAGCTGCCTGCCAACAGTTTGGGGTGATTTTGAGCGCTTCCGTACAAGTTACCTGTCAGATTTCCCAGGCTACTATTGCTCTGGTGACGGTGGTTATAAAGATGAAGATGGTTATGTCTTCATCATGGGTCGTACCGATGACGTAATTAACGTTGCGGGTCACCGTCTATCAACAGGTGAAATGGAAGAGATTGTTGCAGGTCACTCAGCTGTAGCAGAGTGTGCGGTAATCGGTGTTAACGATGCCCTCAAAGGCCAACAGCCAATAGGCTTTGTTCTGCTCAAGAATGGTGTTGAAATTGAAGAAGCTGATCTTGAAGCAGAACTGGTAGCACTGGTACGTAAAGAGATTGGTGCAGTGGCGTGCTTCAAGAAAGCGGTTGTGGTTGATCGTCTGCCTAAGACTCGTTCAGGTAAGATTCTGCGTAAACTGATGCGTCAGATTGCTGATGGCCAGGATTATTCTGTACCTTCAACTATTGATGATCCAACCAGTCTTTCTGTAATGGAAGATGTTATGGATCGTAATGGTCTGATCTCCAAATAAGTAGAGCAAGTTGTATTACCCTTAGCTCTGTGCAGGCGGTCTTCGGGCCGCATCTTTTTCGGAGTTTAAGGTATTAAATAAAAAAACCGCCTTTAGGCGGTTTTTTTATTTGTTTTCATCGTCTGAAACTTTCAGCAGCACCCAGTCTAATGCTGATGTGGGCAGTAATCTTCGCAGAAACCCGAATAGCCAGGTAGGAAATGTCACGTAATAACGTGCTTTAGGTTTCTTGCTCTCTACTGCATGAATCAGAGATTTAAGTACGGCCTCAGGCCCAAGAGTGAATGGATCTTTTTTTCGTTCTTGGTTTTGTTTAGCTAATCTTCGTTCAACCGCTTCATAAACGGTTTGGTGAGCACTGCCCTCGATGGTTATATTTTCTTTAAAGGCTTTATAAGCATTTTGACGGAACTGACTTTCTATAGGGCCGGGTTCAATCAAGCTGATATGGATGTTCGTACCTGAAAGCTCCTGACGCAGAGTATCTGACAGACCCTCAAG
>JASBRM010000390.1 GCA_030149405.1 Neptuniibacter sp.
TCTGCTGTTGGCTCAGTAGTATCTGATGTGGGTTCTTTCTCATTGTTTAGGGGGGTATCCGACTGGGTATCAGGCTCTTTATTCTCCTCCGGTGAATCGGAAAGCTCTGCGCGCGACTTCCACCCAATGGTAAGGTTATCCTTGACCCGTTTCTCCGTCGGAATCCCCAAGATTTCGGATAAAGACTTTATGTTCAATGGACATTGATCGGTTGGCTTTTGGTACAACTTTAGACCGTGGTGATCAATGAGCCAGTTTTGGTATAGATCGTTGACGGCGATCTGTTGGATGAAATTGTTGGCAAATTTGTTTAACGAAGAGCACTGAACCAAATCGAGTTGAGTGAAGAACCGGATCTTCTCGAAGGTTTCTTCGTCGTAACCGTCCTCCAGAACAAATGCCCAGATAGTCGAGCCATTGCTCAGCATGTCGAGTTTGTTAACCAGTCCGTGATGATCGTGGTTGATGAGGTGGTAGTGCTCACCATTCTTGCGCACGATAGGGGTTATGACTAGGTCGGCATTGTTGATCAGTTCGCCTCGATCGGTATTCGTTTCCTCAAATCCATCAAGATCTCGGACGTGAAGCACCTTATGCGATCCACGCACCGCGAAGCGCGGCCCGAGGTGTATTGAGTGGCTGCTGGCAGCGCTTGATTTTATAGCCATTTCCACCAATTCCATTTGATTTATTTAAAATAAACAGTGATAAAAAATATATAAAGTATGATCTTTATCTAATTTTATAAGATAAAAAATCTTTATTTAAGATTTATAAATGTTCAGTATCGTATTGATTGAAATATGGTCAAAAAGTGGGTAAAGGTCAACTAATATTGGTCTTTATTAGACCAAAAGTGTCGAAAATGTTTGAAAATCTCCTATAAATCGTGATATTTCGTGTGACTAAGTAATTGGAATGGAAGGATTAAGAAGATATAAATATAATTTAATATAAACAATAAGTTATGATTTTAATATTGACATGGTAGAGGTCTTTCTGGCTGTGTGCCCAAATTGTGCCCAAATGGTGCCCAAGGCTATTTTAAAGAGTCAGGTATTGACCTTTACCTTGGTGAAGAGGGCCCCTTATTTTTATGATAAGGAAATTTTTTAGAGTCTATTTACGTTTTATGAACTTTTTTCTTTCCAGGAAAATCCGATTTAAAGAAATGCGCAGAGATTTTGCGAATTTCTGATAAGAATGTATTAGGGGCAAGTTCACCGCGTAGGCTTCTACAATTCTTACATTCCACATGCCAAAGTGCATTGATAGCAAAACCTTTCTTGCTTGATGCCCCACAATAATCACAGTTTCCTAGAGTATTTCGTTTTAGCATACGTTTAATACGTGCCTTTCCTTTATCTTCAAATCTGAGCTTTTTAGCGACTGGAACTTGTAGCCCATTCGGATCTTTTAGAAAGATAACGTCAACCTCGATGAGAGATTCATCAGGTATATGAGAATATATTTCAGGGGTAATGATTACATAACTAGCTTTTTGTCCATGAGAGACAATCAGCTTTTTATGATCGTTAGGTAAGTATTCAAATTCATCTTCATGTGCTGAAAAGGGTTTTACGACACAGCCTGATAAGGTTTGAATGTTTTCAGAAGAAGGCTGAGCCTTAAGAGGCTTTATCGATCGCCATTCAGGTCTTGGTTTGTGTATACGCTTATCTTCAGTGATCTGCTTATATACCCGCGGTTTGTCTGATTTATGTTGTTCCCAGCAAGGATGGACTGGCCAAGGAGCACCTGTCAGAGCATCAAGTAGAACTGCATCGCCGTTACCATTTGAGTGGAAATACACCGGTTCATCACACCACCAACATCGAGTTGGGCGGGTGACCTTCTCTGAAAAATCATTAAAAGGAGCGGTATACACAACTTCGACTGGTGCTGGAGTCCCGCAATAATGGCGACCTGAACCGTCCAGTTCAAATGGCTGCCAGCCATTAACAGTATCAGCCATCATTATCGGACGATTACAGTCTCTACAGTTCCGGGTATATGCATCAGACATAGTCTTCTCCTTGACCAATCAAAGCGTTTTATCTTTATACCGCATTTGTCGTTTGCGACAAGTCACACTAATTACAGCTTAGAATTCAGATCACAATTAACCGGTGCTATATTGTCTGATTAAACAGACATGGCTATAGCAAACAGGACGTTTAGCATGGACAAAAAGCACCTTAGCGAAACGGATATCATCACCAAGTTTATTCTACCCGCGGTAGAACAAGCGGGATGGGATTCAATGACTCAGGTCCGTCAGGAAGTAAAACTCCGGGATGGAAAGGTCATTGTCCGTGGTCAGATGGGTGTCCGTAAAACGGTTAAGTCTGCTGATATCGTCCTCTATCACAAGCCAAACATGCCTCTGGCTGTGATCGAAGCTAAAGCCAATAAGCATGAAATCGGTAAAGGCATGCAGCAGGGTATGGATTATGCCCGACTGCTAGATGTACCTTTCATCTTTGCCAGCAACGGTGATGGCTTTATCTTCCACGATAAAACAAACCCGCAGCAGCTGGAATCTGAAATATCACTGGAAGACCTCCCTACACCTGAAACACTCTGGCAAAAGTACTGCCATTGGAAAGGGTTCAGTGCAGCTCAATTACCGATAATCACGCAAGATTATTACGATGATGGTAGCGGTAAGTCACCACGTTATTTCCAACTTCAAGCGATTAATAAGACACTAGAAGCGGTTTCAGCTGGTCAGGGCCGTGTGTTGCTTGTTATGGCAACAGGAACAGGCAAGACCTACACCGCATTCCAGATCATCTGGCGATTGTGGAAGGCACGCCAGAAGAAACGCATATTGTTCTTGGCTGACCGTAATATTTTAGTAGACCAAACCCGTATTAATGACTTCCAGCCCTTCGGCCAGGTGATGACTAAAATTACAGGCCGTACAGTTGATCCAGCTTACGAGATCCACCTCGCATTGTACCAAGCTCTGACAGGCCCTGAAGAATATCAGAAGGCTTATAAACAGGTTGATCCTGACTTCTTTGATTTAATTGTTATAGACGAGTGTCATCGAGGCAGTGCTGCAGAAGACAGTGCCTGGCGTGAGATTCTGGAGTACTTCAACAGTGCCACCCAGATCGGTCTGACTGCTACTCCTAAGGAAACAGACACGGTATCCAATACAGACTACTTCGGTGACCCTGTTTACACATACTCTCTGAAAGAGGGCATCGAGGATGGATTTCTAGCACCGTACAAAGTGGTGCGTGTCGATCTCAATATTGATCTGCAAGGCTGGCGGCCTGAGAAAGGACAACTGGATAAGAACGGCCAGCAGATTGATGACCGTATCTACAATATTAAAGATTTTGATCGAACCATCATTATCGATGAACGTACACAGCTGGTGGCTGAGACAATCACTGCTTACCTGAAGCGCACCGATCCGATGGCTAAAACCATCGTGTTCTGTAATGACATCGATCATGCAGAGAGAATGCGTAGAGCCTTAGTGAACCTGAATCCTGAGCAGGTCGCTAAGAACGATAAGTATGTGATGAAAATCACCGGTGATGATGAAGTGGGTAAAGCTCAGTTAGATAACTTTATCAATCCGAAGAAGCCTTATCCTGTCATCGCTACGACTTCCGAACTCATGACTACAGGTGTTGACGC
>JASBRM010000396.1 GCA_030149405.1 Neptuniibacter sp.
GCCATGCGCCCCGCATTCTCTTGATTAGGGTATGCGCCAAAGTGAGATCCCCAGCCCAGTTTTAATTCTTGCTCTGTAAGTGCCATCAGCGGCTTATCCGAGAACTTGTTGATGGTCTCTGAGTACTCAGGTTTAGTACCAAACTGATCACTTGGTGTTAAGAAAACATCAACCACTGGTGATAATTCTTTAACCTTATCTTTCATCTGTCGAATCATGCGCTTAGAGCCGTGTTTTCCAAGCACATAAGGGATCTCAACAAAGATAATTCTGAGATCCTGAAATTCAGGCATGCTCAGCTCTTCTTTCAGCCACTTTACATAGCTTTTTGACTGAGGAAGATCTGAGTGGATCATAGCCAGGGTTCTGGCTTCGGGGAGCACCATGCGGAGAAAATGTAAGCGTTCGTAAACAGGAATGCCGTATGCGACACCCGTAAAATTTGAGTTACTGGGTTGATTAAAGTTTTGAATTAAACCCAGGCCTATTGGGTCTGTAACACTGCAAAAAACGAATTTGTGTTCAGGTTGAGCATAACCAAACTTATGTGCAGCAAGGCTGGCAATAGTGCCATTTGTAAAGATCACATCGTGATTGCCTGCTTCAGCGCGAAGAATCCTGATTCCAGTTCCTTCGTTATTTTCAATGCTGTAATAGCTTACTACCAGATTTTCTCCGATCTTATACCCATGGTCTTTTAGTTCAAGCAGCATGGATTCCCGGGCTTCCAAATATGGAGCTGCATTTTCAGAATCAATAACCAGAAGTTTCTTGCTCTCTGCGAAAGTAAGAACAGATAAGGTCGTTAAAAGAAGACCAAATAAAGCCTTCAGGAAAGAAAAGCGTATACGGGTAATTTGCATATTCAATAAATCTACAATCAATCTAGTGGCGAGCTAAATTTAGGTCGCGTATTTTATCAAAGAAACGACTGATCTGTTTATTTTTTGATCTATTTGCGGTGATTATCTACGGGTTTAGTGACGGAAGTCAGTTAATTCAAAGACAATCTGACCGCCTTTAAACATATTAAGGTCCAATGGTTCCTTTCGAATTAGCTTGATAAGCCCAACGCCGGGGGCATACCACTCGGTCTGAGTGATGGAAATGGTTTTAGTTCCCAACCTCGGATCAGCATAGAGAGAGATTTCTGAAGAACCTTCAATACGAATACAGTTATCAAATGTACCTGCGGTTACAGTGATTTTCTCATCGGTAGCAGCCAGTTCATAGGACATGTTCAGACGCTGATTTTTAGGATCGTTAGTGGCATAGCCCGGGGTGCTGTATAACAGATAGGGTTTTGTTTCTGACGACCAGTTGCGCCCCGTTTCAAGGTCTTCATAGTTGGGTATCACTCTTACCAGACTCTCATCGAAACGCGGCTCGTACTCAATCAGAGTTCGCTTTCCGATTCTGTAAGTGCCTGTATCATCCTGAAGGATGTAATAATCTGTACCATCACTGGTGTGCCGTATGGATACAGGTTCCCCTTCATATTCTCCTTTTAAGCTGGCTGGGCCTAAATTGGATATCTGGAATTCTTTTGTTGAAGATCTTTGCCCGGTAAGTGATGTGGTCACTTTATAGTGCCATTGCAAACCTTCCTGAAGAGGGAAGTAATCTGTCTCAGGGATTTGTTTGTCACAGCCAGCAAGGAAAACTAAACAGAGAGCCATGATATAAAGCGTTTTCATCGTTACTTCTCCGGCAGTGATGGATCTGGAACTGGCGTAAATTCCAGTTCATAGGTTTGCTGCCCGAAAGCGCTTTTGTCTTTAGGTTTTTCGCCAATCTCCATTTTTTTGCCAAAAAAACCGAGCTGGGGGCCGCTGTTCATAACCTCAATCAGTGCTTCTTCAATGGTTGCATGTCCGGCCTGATCGTAAGGCAGGCGATAGGCTCTGGGTTTCTCTGCCATTTGATTGTCTTTCAGATTGGTCAGCCAGAGATAAATATCACCTTCTTCGTTGCGTTCCTCGTTGGGCTCTTCAATCACGGCGTAATGGAAAAGAAATTTCTGAGGTGGAGTTGTCGCACTTGGCCAGCCCTGGGATTCCTTCCAGCCAACATAACAGCTCCAGTAAAATCCTAAGGCCATAACAACCAGGGTGGTTTTTATCTGCCAGGGCAGTCGTCCATTGATCACAGCGAGTAAGGTGATTGCTGTGAGAAATACATAGGCCAGGGTCAGGCCAAGCAGTTGTTCCGTCATTTTTTATTCGCCTCGATGATACTTTTCTGCAATTGATTGATATTGCTAACGCTGCCATCCGGGGTCAGCGTGAAGCGCAGCGCGGTGCGCTCCTCATTTTCAGATTTCAGAAGGGTGGTGCTGTAGTGAATCACCTTGAGCACAGGGTTAACTTCAGCCATATAGATTGTGACCGGTACCTCCCGTTGGTCTTCACTTTTGAAGTAGTGGATGTTGATCACATATTCACCGGGAGGACGGCCTCGGATGGTAAGAACCTCCTGATTTATAGGGTTGGTAATGGTTTTACCGTTGATTACCTGAACGTCGCTGGCGTTACCCCGGTCATCCCGATCCAAATGCATAAGCCCCTGATTGGTCTTCTTGTACCACACCCTATTTCTGTCCGGCCCAAGAGCCCAAAGGTCGATATCATTTGGATTGTTGTCCGGCCAGCTTACGGTGATCATAAATTCGGCTTTGGGATCAATGATGCCTGTTTTAGCCGGAGGGTTGAGAAGCAGCAGCGCCACCAGAAACAGAAAGGTAAAAGTCAGTAGGGCGTTGAACAGCAAGTCGGTAAACGGATCTATATCAAAACCTGACTGACGTCTCAGAAGGCGCATAACTTAGTTATTTCCGTTTATGTCTGCAGCTGTGGTTCCAGCTTGCTGGTCGAACTCAATCGTCAATGCCACAAACTGATCAGCAGTGCGATCAAGCAACAGGTATTGCAGGCTCAGCAGCATACTGCAGCTTAACCCGACCAAGGTGGTGCTCATGGCGATGCCCATGCCCTGAGTCATGCGTTGCATCAGGGTTTTGATATCTGAAATGGTCAGGCTTTCCAAGCCGGAGACAGAACTGAGCATTACGATAAAACCAATCACCGTTCCAAGCAGGCCCATTTTGATCATGGTACCGGCGATAAACCAGCCAACCTGATGAGTGCCACGGGCTTTTTCCATGAGTACTTCGGCCAGTAGGGTTTTATCACTGTTGCTGTCATCAGGACCGGCTGAAGTAAGGTAATTCTGCGCCAGAGATTGACCATCGTGGTAGGAAGCTTCCTGAGGGTACTGCTGTAACATCAGGTATTGCCGTGACAGGAAGAAACTGCGATAGGCGCAATGGACACTCATGACCAGTAACATTGCGATGATCACCAGACAGAGGCGGATATTATCCTGCGCAATGATGCCTTGTAGAATGCCCATATCCCAGCTTAGAAAAAGCCCGAACAGGATTAATCCGAACATCATTAGCCAGTGCATCAGGGCTTTATAAGGCACAAAAGGGCCCATAGAGATCTACCTCCATAAAAATAACAATCAAAGAGATGGGTGAGTTGTCGCTAAGCGCCGTGGATTAATCCGGTAAGCTGAATACCAGTAAACTGTCTCCTGGTGGATATCCGGCTATTTTGTTCCCGCCGGCGGCTACCGCAATGTATTGCTTACCGTTGATGGTGTAACTGATGGGTGGTGCGTTTACTCCGTACTCTTGTTTGAACGACCAGAGCTTTTCTCCGGTGTCTTCATCTAAGGCAAAGAACTCGCCGTCACCTTCACCGCTAAAAATCACTCCGCCAGCGGTAGCGAGAACACCGCCTACCATGGGTAAACGACTTTTGTGCTGCCAGTTAATTTCTCCGGATTGCAGATCTATTGAACTGAGTGTTCCGAACTGTTCGTCATCGTTTTCAAATTCGAAATAGGTGTAAGTCTGCCAGGGCAGGGAGCTGTTTCCTTTCAGTTGTTTACGGTAGTAAGTCGCCGGACGGTGGATACCGGTTACATAAACACTGTTTTTTTCAGGGTTCAGAGAAACAGGGGACCAACTGGTACCGCCGGCAATACCTGGAGATATGGTGACCCCTTGTTCATTAGGATCAGCAAACAGGTTCTTTTGTGGAACAAAGGGTTCTGATTTGAACAAGAGCTTGCCGGTTTCACGGTTATGAACATAAAACCATCCGGTTTTACCAGACTGGCCTACGGCTTTAACCTTTTTGCCGTTATGGGTGGTTTCAAAAAGGACCGGCGGACTGGATACATCGTAGCCCCACCGGTCATGAGGCACTTGTTGATAGACCCATTTGATTTCCCCGGTCTTGCTGTCCAATGCAATCAGGCTGGATGTATGCAGGTTATCTCCGGGGCGAGTTGAACTGTCCATATTCGGTGCTGGGTTGCCTGTGCCCAGGAATAACCAGCCGGTTTCTTTATCAACGGCGGGGGTTGTCCAGATCGACCCACCACCCAGCTTCCAACTGTTTTTAAAGCGCTCAGCTACGCTTTTTTCTTTGCTAATATTTCTGTTAAGGCTATCACCACTAGGGGTAAGTTCCCGCCATTCACCCACCCAGTTTTCGCCGGTTACGCTGTACCAGCGCCATTGTTCTTCTCCGGTTTCGGCATCAAACGCTGCTACAAAACCGCGCAGGCCGGTACGACCATCCCCCAGACCAACAACCCTGAGGCCATCATCTGTATCCAGATGTAAGCCGTAGCCCGCTCCGGTACTTCCCACAATGATCAGATTGTTGAACACCTGAGGCGCCATATTGAAACTGTGACTGGTTCCGCCAATCACTTTGGCGTTTTCACCCAGAGATACCCCTTCAAGAAGCCCATCAAGGCTTTCCTGTACGGACAGCGACAGGTCTTCTACCTTTTTATCCCAGAGTAAATGGCCATCGTTTCTATCCAGCGCGATCAGGTGTCCATCAATTGTTGCCATAAACAAACGGTTATCTTTAACGGCCAGTCCTCTGTTTGATGGGCCACAACAACTTTTCCTGCTTTCCAGTGGTTGTTCGTAACGCCAGAGCTGTTTGCCCGTATCGGCTTCAAGAGCAATTACGTGGTTAAACGGTGTTGTCAGGTAGAGGGTATTATCAATCTTTAACGGGCTGGTCTGAAAAGTGGCTTTTATGCCGGTATTAAATTGCCAGGCCAGTTCTAGGTTTTGGACATTACTCTTATCAATTTGAGAGTGAGGACTAAATCTATGATTCTCCAAACCGTTGCCGTAGGTACTCCAGTCTTCGGGGGCTGCCGAGAGTAGAGAGCTGACCAGTAGCAATGGTGTCAGGGTATGGGCTCGGAGTCTCATAGTTTTAGTCCTCGATTTTTTAGATAACTATAGAATATGACGTACAACCCGACTTCAGGCCTGACTTAAAGCCACAAGGTCGGACATGGTCAGAGTGCCGACAATGTTCTGATCCGGGTCCATTAACTCGTACAGAGCATTCCCGCCGTTATCAAAGATGCTGAAGAGCAGAATAGCACCACCATCACCACCACATTCCGAATGCGGGTGCTCATCAGGTTGAGCTATGGTGTAACTGCCTGTTGCGCGGACCTCGGTAAGGTTACCCTGAGCATCGTAGATATGGTGTTCACCGCTTAATACTACGATTTTATTCAGGGCGCAGTGGCGGTGAAGGATGATGGGTTTATGCGGTTCCAGTTTAAAAAGAATCTCTGCTCGTTGTTGGTTTTCATCGATATGCAGGATCGAATACTGGATATGTTCTAGCCCTTCCAGGCTTCTCCAGTCTGCAACATCTTCTATGCGTACCATGTTCATTGCTTATCCTCACTCAGTTATTTTTCTGTTTAATTTACTGCTTACAGGTGAGGACGAATATCCCGAAAATGACTGCCAAAATCGGGCAATTTGCCCGATACAAGCTACTGGGTGATTTTCTAAAATGGCTAAAGCTAATAAGAGGTTTCACCGTTTATGAAGAAAATACGGCTAAATTGGCTGTTGATAATTATGGTGTTGTTATCGGGTACAGCAGCGTTGGTCATATCGGCAGGGTTAGCCCTTTATGACTCTGATAAGACCTCACGTCAGCATGCTGAAAACGTTGCTGGGGTCGTCAAGAAACAACTAGACTGGCAGGTTCTGAAGTTAGAGAACCAGATCATGTCGAGAGAGTATTTCCCGGATTTCTTTTTATGGAAGGAGAGCGACGGTTTCTTAGGTCTCTGTGTGATATTTGAGAAGCCGGATGGCGAGGTTGCACGAAGCCTTTGTCGCGGTGATGCTTCAGAACAGGTTTGGCCGGAATGGTTCTCTGATCTGTATTTACAGCTGTTTGACCCAGATATGGAAGTACATATAGAAGTGCATTCCAGAGATCAGTTTGAGGGCATTATTAAGGTTGCACCGATCCGGGATGCGGTGTTGTTTAAAGCCTGGCAGAAAATTAACACTCTGATGTCGTTCTCGGTGATCACAGTGTTGATTTTGTGTGTGATTTTAGTCGTCTCCCTGCATTGGGTTCTACGACCTGTCAGAGAAACTCAGCAGGTGCTCAAAGCCATGCGCAGCGGAGATCTGAATGCCAGAGTGTCAGACTTTATGATTTACGAGTGGCAGGCAACCGCAGAAGCAATTAACAAGCTTGCTTCAAATCTCAGTGAAACGCTGGATGAAAGAAAACAGTTATCTCTGAAAATGCTGCACATTCAGGAGAACGAGCGTAGGCACCTGTGCCGGGAGCTGCATGATGAACTGGGGCAGTCGCTAACCGGCCTGCGTGCGATCGCCTGTTTTATGGAGTCTGAGGTGAAAGATAACTGCCCTCAGCTTTCAACAAAGGTGGGTCAGATATCGTTGATCTCCCAACACATGATGGAACTGGTTAAAGGGCTTCTGTTCAGGTTAAGACCTGCTGATATTGATGAGCTGGGATTTCTGGAGAACCTTAAACTGTTGGTTTGTAACTGGAACAGTAAGCATCAGGATAAGCATTGTGAATTCATATTTACCGGCAAGGAAGAGGTTATTCCTCCACCGGTGGCGGTTAACGTCCTGAGAATTGTGCAGGAGTGTTTAACCAATATTGTTAAACATGCTTCAGCCAATCAGGCGGAAGTGTCATTGAAAGTAGACTCGGAACAACAGCAACTGTTCCTTACGATCCGCGACAATGGCGATCTGACCGGTTCCGAAGAACTAATCAAACCGGGCAATGGTCTTTTGGGTATTAAGGAGCGTATTAATGCGCTAAATGGTGAGCTAAAGTTAGAGCGCTCTGCCTTGGGTGGTTTGAAGGTGAGTACGGTTATTCCAATTCAGGGGTATGAAGCATCCAATGAAGCCCATTAATATTCTGCTGGTTGATGACCATGCCATTGTGCGTGAAGGTTACCGAGCATTATTGAACCGTCAGGAAGGGTTTAATATTGTCGCTGAGGCAGAATCCGGTGAAAAAGCCTATGCTCTTTATAAACAGCTTGATCCTGACTTGGTGTTATTGGATCTTTCTCTGCCGGGGAAAGGTGGAATTGCGACTCTGATTCAGATTCGCCAGTTTGATCCAGGCGCACGGATTTTGATTTTCAGCATGCATCAGAATCCCGGAGTTGCAAAAAAGACCATTGAAGCGGGTGCCCGGGGTTATGTTACCAAGAGCAGTGACCCCAATGTTCTGGTAGATGCGGTACAGGATGTGATGTCAGGCAGGCTTGCAATGAGCGAGGACATTATCCGAGGCTTGGCTCTGGAAAACATCAGTGGCGAAAAATCGATACTCTCAGACCTGACCACCCGGGAGTTCGAAATCCTGAGAATGCTGGTGGAAGGTAAAACAAAATCAGACATAGCAGATACCTTATGTATCAGCATTAAAACGGTTTCGAACAGTCATTACCTGATTAAAAGCAAACTTAATGTGAAAACCGATATCGAGTTAATCCATACTGCAATTCAGGCAGGTGTCATAATGGCACCCGAGTTGTAGCGCTTATCAAGAGGGCAAGTTATCAAATTCCTGTGGATCGCCATCTATAGTCTTGTCTTAATCTGGTCTGGGATTGAACCTAAAGATCAGTTCACTTGGTTTTTAGAGGTTCTGCCCGCCTTAGTTGGCGCAGTATTGTTGGTTGTAACCTATAAATCCTTCCCGCTTACGCCGCTGCTTTATCTTCTGTTACTGATCCATTGTGTGATTTTGATGGTGGGAGGCCACTATACCTATGCAGAAGTTCCGTTGTTTGATGGTCTCTTTGGTGCGGAACGTAATAACTATGACAAGGTTGGCCATTTCGCGCAGGGCTTTATACCTGCCATTCTGGCACGTGAAATTCTGATCAGGAAAAAGGTGGTATCAGGCACTGCCTGGCTGAACCTGTTTATTATTTCGGTTTGTCTGGCATTCAGTGCTTTCTATGAGTTGATAGAGTGGTGGGTGGCACTGCTTACGGGTGAAGATGCGGAGGCTTTTTTGGGTACTCAGGGGTATATCTGGGATACTCAGTCTGATATGGCATTGGCGCTTACCGGTGCAATCTGCGCAATCACTTTCCTGAGTAAGCTACACGATAACCAGCTATTGAAGCAGGAATCTCACAATCAATGCCGGTCCGAGTAGTAGAGTTTAATTTCCCAGAACTGATCTCTTAGCTGTTTAAAGGCTTCGATTATTCTTGGGTCAAACTGCCCCGGACTTTGGTTGATAATAATCTCTTCGGCTTTTTCCCGGCTGAAAGCTTCTTTATAAACTCTTTCGCTGACCAGAGCATCATAAACATCCGCTACAGCCATGATACGTGCAGCAAGAGGAATGCTGTCACCCATCAGGCCTTTTGGATAACCACTGCCATCCCAGCGTTCATGATGATAGTGGGCAATGTCTCTGGCGTAATGCAAGAAGGTACCGGTACCATCAATGGAGAGTGATGAAGCCAGCGAGTTGATCGCTTCTTCAATGGCATCACTTCCAAAAGTGGTGTGTTTCTTCATCTGATCAAACTCGATATCCGAGAGTTTTCCTGGTTTGTGCAGAATATGATCAGGAATCCCCACCTTACCAACATCGTGTAGAGGTGCTGATTTATAAATCTGTTCAATGGCTGAATCCGATAACTGGTCTTTGAAATCAGGATGAGATTGCAGTTCTTTCGCCAGTATCTCGACAAACTTCTGAGTCCTGTGGACATGTTGCCCGGTCTCATTATCTCGGGTCTCAGCCAGAGTTGCCAAACTCAGAATGGTAGCGTCTTTTGTGGCTTCCAATTCCGCAGTACGACGGTGAACTTTATTTTCGAGTGAGCGATTCAATGCAACCAGTTCCTGCTCCGCTACAGCACGCCCCGAATCAGCTCTTGCCCAGAACCAGAGCAGTATTGAGCCAAGAGGGTAGGCCAGTAAGAGCGGGTAAAGATAGGTCATATGCTCAAAAATAAATGAAACCCCCATGCGGTGGTCACCATTTATTACAGCGATCTTCCAGGGAGAGATACCGTTTTCAAATACAGTATCCTGCTGATGGCTTTCTTTCCGTGGATCAATTGAGTAGAAGCGAACACGTCCCTCTTCAGCCTCAATGATCCCGGAATCTTTCGTACTGATTTGATTCCATATAGTGGGGTAGTCCCGTTTAAACGATTGCATTTCGTTAAACATAAACCCCCATTCCTTGTCGCGCACATCGTAGGAAAGCCAGAACCCTTCGCTGTTCAACAGCATCCTTTTACCCGGCAGTGATGACATTACAGAGCGGAAGTTCTCCAACAAAATATCGCCGGTGAAGTTCATAACAATCACGGCTTTGATTTGTCGATTTTCATCGAATAGTGGAGTAGCAAAGCGGATAACCGGTTTGAAAGGTGTTTCAACTTGCCCGTGTTCAATATTCAGATCCAGGCGGGAAACAAAAACCTCACCGGATCGCAATGTCAGAGCTTGGGTGAAATAGTAACGATCCGCCTTGTTTTGTAGTTGGGCCTGTGGAACAACTTTGGCTAAGCCATCGCTATAGTTTACGCGCGCAATTTCGTCTCCAGACACCGAGATCAAACGAATGTGGTCATAAACTTTGTGGGTTTTTACGATATTACGGAAAAGAAAATTGATGTGCTCCAGTTGCTCTTTATCATCGGGAGCCGCCATAAAGCCCTGAATAATCTGGCTGTTGGATAGGAAGTCAATGTCCACATAGACTCTTTCCAGCTGTTCCTGAATGCTCGATTGAACGATATCGGCTGCTGATTTAATTTGGCGATCCAGCCTTTCAGACACAACCTGTTCAAGCAAAATAAATGCTAGATAAATGGCAACAAAGCCAATCAGGCTTAGGGGTGTCCAAACACGCCAGAAACGTCTGTTAGTGCCGGCACGAACCTGCCGGGACTGGAAAAAGTAATTCATTACAATCAGGTCTATAACTAAAACAACAGCAACTACAACAAAATCTAGAACAGACCTTTTACAACAACGAATTCTTGTGAGAATCGGTCAAACTTCTAAAACCCTTAAGCCGACCGATTGTACTGTATTACAGGTTTTGAGCTAGATTGACGCGATGCAAAATCATGATTAGCTGATATAGATCAGTATTGTTGAATTTCAATAGAGCTCAATCATATTAAATTTGTTATCCAGTCCCGCGCTTAAATCCAGTAGAATCCCACTGGTATTTACCCCTCCATAACCTTCTGTGTAACAGGACGACTGAATTCATGTCTGATCTTATAAGCTTTTTGCAACAAGCAACGTCAAACAGAGAAGGGTTAATGGAGCGATTAGAGGCAGAGAATACTAACTGCTATCGACTTTTCCACGGCACCAATGAAGGCCGCAATGGGCTGACGGTTGACCGCTACGGTTCACAGTTATTGGTGCAGACATTTCATGAGCCTGTTACTGATAAGGAACTGTGGCTTATCCGGGATTTTTATCAGGATCAGTTTGAAATCGCTGAGTATATTTATAACGACCGCAGTGCTAGTAATTCCCGCCGCTCGGATGAACAGTTCAAGTCCAATCAGGCCTTAATGGCTCAGGAAATTGGAGTGAACTATCGTGTTAAAGGCAAACACTCAGGGCAGGACCCCCTGTTGTTTCTGGATATGCGCGTAGGTAGACGTTTTGTACTGGATCATAGTGAGGGTAAATCTGTTCTTAATCTCTTTTCCTATACCTGTGGTGTTGGTATCTGTGCAGCTTTGGCAGGAGCGAGTGAGGTCTGGAATGTAGATTTTGCTGAACGCAACCTAGCGGTAGGTGCTGATAACGCTGAATTGAACGCGTTAGATAAAGAAAAAATACAATTCATTCTTAGTGACTTTTTTACCGCGGCAAAACAGCTGGCAGGAATCCCGGTGAAACAGCGAGTGAGAAGAGGGCAAAAGCCCAGACCGTTTAAAAAGCTGGAAGAAAAACAGTTTGATCTGGTCTATCTGGACCCGCCACGCTGGGCCAAGAGTCACTTTGGTACAGTGGATTTGATCAGAGACTACCCCAGTGTTTTAAAACCTTCGCTTATGGCAACTAAGGAGGGAGGTACTCTGGTCTGCACAAATAATGTCGCCAAGGTGCCGATGAATGAATGGCTGGATACAGTGCAACGCTGTGCCAATAAAGCCGGGCGCCCTGTAAAGGATTTTGAAATTTTAACTCCGGAATCTGATTTCCCATCACCAGACGGTCAGCATCCACTCAAGATTGCAGTCTTACAGCTGTAATCAAAATAGATATGAGCCATACATCAAGGCTGCCATTGATATTCAGCAAGTTTTATCTTGCCGTTTAGAAACACAACTCCTTCTCGTTCCAAACGTTTTTTCTGTTCCAGAAATGAACTTGAATCGGCGGGAAATGAGATTTTGCCCTGAGCATTAATAACCCTGAACCAGGGCAGTTGTGTATTCTCAGGCAGTTGGCTTAATGTTCTGCCTACAGCACGGGCCATATTAGGTAATCCCGCTAATTGGGCTACCTGACCATAAGTGGCTACTTTGCCTTCTGGAATAAGCGCAATAATTTGCCAGCACTTCTCTTTAAAAGAGCTATCCATCGTTTTGATATTTAGAAATGAAAGAATATTTAAACTATCTTAGATGGCTTACGAATTCTACATATGCAAGTGTTAGAAGTGTTTATATAACTTTAGAAGGGTATTGATTGAAACTTTATCCAAATCTTGTCCTATATTAGTCAATCTGACCGCTTAGACATCTATAAGAATGATCGAAAAGGCTTCGGATATCTTATAAATATATTTGAC
>JASBRM010000397.1 GCA_030149405.1 Neptuniibacter sp.
CGATTCTCGACCGCATCGGGTTACGGCTCGGCATGACCATTTCGCTCGTCATCTGGATGGTGTCGAGCGCGAGTCATGCGATTGCCGGCTCGTTCCTCGCCTTCGCGTTGGCGCGTGCGGCACTCGGCATCATCTATAAATACTTTGCCAGTAAGTTATCCAGCTTTCCCTGAGCGGAAAGAATTTGTTCGCAAAATTCGCGTGCTGCCCCTTCACCGCCTTTTCTCGTACTGCACCAGTCGGCGTGTTCTTTTACAACAGAGTGTCCATTTGGAACCGTTGCACCAAAAGCGCAGGCTCGTATGGCAGACAGATCAGGCCAGTCATCACCAATATAGGCTGTGGTATCTGCATTATGGGTCGTATTACCCCACAATTCTTCCAATGCCGTGAGTTTGTCCTCTCGTCCTTGTTGCAGATAATTAATCCCAAGGGAGCGGCTGCGTTGAATTACCTGAGGTGAACTTCGGCCAGTAATTATGGCCGTTTCAATTCCTGCTTCCATTAATAATTTGATACCGAGACCGTCCAGGGTATTAAATTGTTTTACTTCTTGGCCATTCGGTAAAAAAAGTAGCTGCCCTGAGGTCAGAATGCCATCGACATCAAATACTGCCAGAGTAATGTCTTTTATCTTGTTGTTAAGTTCATCGCTGAGCATTAGATAACTCCGGCTTTCAAAAGGTCATGCATGTTGAGAGCGCCCACAGGTTGGTTTTTCTCATCAGTGACAATCAATGCATTGATTTTTTTGTCTTCCATGATTTGCAGGCATTCAGCAGCCAGAATATCCCGGGAAACCGTGGTGCAGTCAGGGGTCATCACCTGATCAATTTTGATCTCATTAGGCGATGCATCCTGATCCAGAGCTCGACGCAAGTCGCCATCGGTAAATATTCCCAACAACTGATTCTCATTGTTAGTCACAGCGGTCATCCCTAAGCGTTTCTGAGTGACTTCCAGCAGAGCTTCCCTTAGAGAACTTCCAGATAAGACCGCAGGGATGTCTTCACCTGTATGCATGATGTCGTTCACTTTGAGAAGTAAACGCCGTCCAAGGCTTCCGCCTGGATGAGAAAAAGCAAAATCATCGCTACTGAATCCACGTTCTTCGAGTAGGGCAATTGCTAGTGCATCACCCAGTACCAGTTGCGCAGTTGTACTTGAAGTTGGTGCCAGGCCCAGAGGGCAGGCTTCCTTTTCGACGCCAATATGTAAGTTGGCATCGCCAGATTCTGAAAGTGTTGAATTGCGGTTGGCTGTAATGCTGATCAGAGGTGTCTTCATTCTCTTTAATAAGGGAATGAGAGTAACAACTTCAGCAGTTTCTCCAGAATTAGAGAGTGCGATGACTACATCTTTACCAGTAATCATACCCAGATCACCATGGCTGGCTTCACCAGGATGTACAAAAAATGACGGTGTGCCAGTACTGGCGAGTGTTGCAGCAATTTTACAGCCTATGTGACCGGACTTGCCCATTCCGGTAACAATTACCCGGCCCTGGCAATTTAGAATCAGCTCACATGCAGTATTAAAGTTGTCATCCAGATGCGGAATGAGATCAGAAACGGCTTCTGCTTCCAGACCGATAGTGCGTTTAGCAGAAAGGGTAAAATCAGACTGAGTCATGGGTTTATTCATTTTTAAGCAATGGTCATAGTGTATAGCAGGAATAGATAGCCTGCATAGGCAGCTGCCAACAGCCCGCCTTCGAAGCGACTGATGGAAGGAGGTTTCTGCCAAAGAGCAAAGGCCATCAGGGCCAGTGTTAGTCCCAGCATAGAGGCATAGTCCCGATATAACACCTCAGTGTCCATCGTGATGGGGGCAATGAATCCTGGTACAGCCATTACTGCGGCAAGGTTGAATATATTCGAGCCGACAACATTACCAATGGCGATGTCATGGTGATTCTTTAACGCGCTGGCAACAGATGCGGCGAGCTCCGGCAGGCTGGTACCGATTGCAACAATGGTTAAGCCGACAACAAGTTCGCTAACACCCATGCTATAAGCTATCTCGCTGGCGCCCCATACCAGCATCTTCGAACTGCCTGCAAGAATGAGTAAGCCAATAATGAGCCAGAAAACTGCCTGTGAAGTTTTAAGCTCAGGAAGTTCTTCCTCTTCTTCGCCAATTTGATCATCGTTGCTGGCACTTTTCTGGAATCGGCTAAACAAGTACAGGCATACCGCCAGACTGATAATTAGAATGCAACTGTCTATCAGGCCCAGTTTGAAATCGATCAGCAGGGCACCTGCCAGAAGTGTGATACCTAGAAGCAAAGGCAGCTCTTTTTTCAGAACACCTGATTTTACAGGCAAAGGGGCGATCAAGGCCGTAATGCCAAGTACCAAGGCAATGTTCGCAATGTTGGAACCCAAAGCATTACCAATCGCCAATTCTCCAGCATCAGAAGTTGCAGCCATGATAGATACGAGAATCTCTGGAGCAGATGTTCCGAAGGAAACAATAGTCAAACCAATCAGCATGGGAGACATGCCAAAATTCTTTGCGGTAGCTGCGGCGCCGATAACAAAACGGTCTGCACTCCATACCAATAGAATGAGTCCAGCGAGCAAAGCTAAAATCGGATAAAGCATAGATTATTGAGTTCCAGAAAAGAGAGGGGCTATTAAACCAGAATGCGAAAACTGTTTGAATCCGTTATGTACCTCTTGTTATAGAATATTCACGTTTTTATGCTGAAATGGTATAGTTTGCTGCCCCATTTGAGAGCTGGGGTGACTGGTGAGGTGTGCAGTCAGATTAGCTGTACGTGTTTTCTGGGTGTTTCATTGGAATCGAAACTCCTGAGTATTTTTTAAAACGGAATCTTATGAGCCATTTTGAAGATGTCATTATTGACATCCAACAACTCAGTTTTTCTCGTAGTGATCGACCTATCTACAACAATGTTGATATTAAGATTCCTCGGGGCAAGATAACTGCGATCATGGGGCCTTCCGGCACTGGTAAGACCACACTCCTGAAATTAATTGGTGGTCAATTGAATCCCGATTCCGGAAAGATCTACCTAGATGGTCAGAATATCCCTACGCTAAATCGCCGGGAGTTGTTTGTCATACGTGAGCGTATGGGCATGCTGTTTCAGAGTGGCGCTCTGTTTACAGATATGTCGGTATTTGAAAATGTTGCTTTCCCGCTGCGCGTTCATACCAAACTCCCTGAGGATATGATTCGAGACATCGTATTGATGAAATTAGAAGCAGTGGGATTACGCGGGGCCAGTGAGCTGATGCCGAGTGAGCTTTCCGGTGGTATGGCGCGTCGAGTCGCACTGGCGCGTGCTATAGCCCTTGACCCTGACATTGTTATGTATGACGAGCCTTTTACCGGTCAGGATCCGATTGCAATGGGCGTGCTGGTTAATCTAATACGCCGTTTGAACGAATCGTTAGGTCATACCAGCATCATCGTTTCTCATGATATTCAGGAAACGCTTGGTATTGCTGATTATATATATCTGGTAGCGGACTCTTCAGTCATTGCTCATGGAACTCCAGAAGAGCTCAAAGAGGTCAATTCACCACAGGTTCGACAGTTCATGGAGGGTTTGCCTGACGGTCCTGTGCCGTTCCATTTTCCTGCAGTTGATTACCATGATGATTTGTTACAGAGGGGCGTGTAAGTGGAGTCATTAGCACGTTTAGGTCGGTTTGGTCTGAATAACCTGGCGTCGTTGGGGCGTTCAGGCATGATTTTATTTCAGGCTATAGTTGCGCGTCCGCAGCCTTTAACCATGTTCCCTTTATTGGTACAGCAAATCTACTTTGTTGGGGTTTTGTCCTTAATCATTATTGTTGTTTCAGGACTGTTTATTGGCATGGTTTTGGGGCTGCAGGGTTATACCATTCTGGTTGATTATGGCTCGGAACAAGCCGTCGGGCAGATGGTGGCTTTGAGTTTGGTCAGAGAGTTGGCCCCAGTAGTGACAGCGCTGCTCTTTGCCGGTCGAGCCGGTTCAGCGTTGACGGCTGAAATTGGGCTGATGAAAGCCACTGAGCAGTTATCCAGTCTGGAAATGATTGGAGTAGATCCTTTGCGAAGAATTATTGCTCCGCGTTTCTGGGCCGGCTTTATCTGCTTGCCCATTCTTGCGGCAATTTTTTCTATTGTAGGGATTTACGGTGGTGCTCTGGTAAGTATTGAGTGGTTAGGCATCTATGACGGTTCCTTCTGGGCCAATATGCAAAACTCAGTAGATTTTGCTGATGACATTGTGAACGGTTTGATAAAATCCGTTGTTTTCGGCTTTGTAGTAACCTGGATAGCTGTTTTTCAGGGGTACGATTGTATTCCAACTTCTGAAGGCATTAGTCAGGCAACAACTAAAACAGTAGTCTATGCATCCTTGGCGGTGCTGGGACTGGATTTTATTCTCACAGCTGTGATGTTTGGAGAAATTTAATATGCGTATGCGGATCATGGAGATCAGCGTAGGTGCTTTTATTCTTGCTGGAATGATGGCGCTTGTAGGCCTGGCGTTGAACGTTAGTGGCCTTTCAATGTCTAGTAGTGATGATACATATACTGTTTATGCACGATTTGAAAACATCGGTGGCCTTACATCACGTTCCAAAGTAACTATGTCTGGAGTATTGATCGGACATGTAACAAATATCGACCTGGATACAGACCAGTTGGTTGCCCGGGTTGAGATGGAAATTTACGACGATGTGAATTTTCTTTCCATCGATAGCTCTGCTTCTATTCTGACTGCCGGTCTTCTGGGTGAAAAATACATTGGTGTGTCGGTCGGTTTCGAAGAGGAATTTATGCAGGAAGGTGATTATTTCGAGGATACCCAGTCTGCCTTGGTTCTTGAAGATCTGGTTGGGAAGTTCCTCTTTAATGAGGTGAGTGAGTAAGAACTATGTTGAATACCTGGTTGTCACAGATTCGTTATGCCTTTGCGCTGATTTTGATGTTTTCCTTTAGCTTTAATGCACAGGCAAAGTGGGAAGAGGCGAGTGCTGTCATTGAAACGTCTACTCAGGATATGCTTCAAATTCTTGAGCAGGAAGAGTTACTTGCGGAAGAACAGCAGGAGAACCTTCTCTCAGAGCTTGATTTGGCTTTATCCCCAGTGGTTGATTTTGATTACATCTCCAAAGTGGTCATGGGTAAGTACTACCGTAGAGCTTCAGGTGAGGAGCGCGCAGCCTTTTCCAGTGTGTTTAAAACGACATTACTTAAAACCTACGCGAAAGCGATTGTTGGTTTTAGAATTGAAAAGTATGAGATTGTTCGTCCTCAAAAGAAAAGTCCGAGTCCAAAAAAACAGATTGTTAACGTGAATGTATTTGCAGCTGACGGCACCAAATACTCATTAGTTTATTACATGAAGAAAGGTAAAGACGGCTGGCGCTTAGTGAATGCACTTTTGGATGGCATTAATTTACGTCTGACTTTTAAAAATCAGTTTGCGGATATGGTGCAGAAAAATCGTGGCGATGTAGGCGCGGTTATCTCCAGTTGGAAAGAGAAAGTTGACCCAGGTAAGAGGGAAGCTTGATGACAGCTAAGGCTCTATTAACGTCTGACGGAATTATTCAGCTTAGCGGGGAGCTAAAGTTCCCGGTTGTTGTTCAATTGCGCAAGGAGCTGGAGAGCCTTCTTGGATCTGTTTCTGATTCTGTTCAGATCGATTTTTCCGGGGTGGTTGCCAGTGATAGCTCTGCGTTATCTCTATGGATGTGTTGTTTACGTTATGTGGAGCCTCTGGGAACCAAAATTGTGCCTGTTAATGTGCCGGATGAGATGATTCATTTTGCCGAAGTTGTAGGTTTGGACAAACACTTGGGGCAATAAGCCAACAAACCTGGCAACTTAACTTTAAGGCGATGCTTGGCATCGCCTTTTTTGTTCCAATCCGGTATCATTCCGGCCTTGTTTTTATATCGATCAGGAGTTTCTGATGCAAGCTGAGCAGGTAAAGCAGATTCTGGAATCCCAACTGGAAAATTGTACTGTGACTACAGCGGGTGAAGGCTGTGACTTTCAGGTTACAGTTGTAGGTGAATTGTTTGAAGGACTGCGCCCGGTTAAATGTCAGCAGCTAGTCTACGCTTGTCTGAACGAATACATTGCCAATGGAACAATCCACGCTCTGACAATTAAAACTTTCACTCCTGCTCAGTGGGAAGCACAGCAGAGTTAACCTTTCTGGTCTGAATTCTATGGATAAATTAATAATTACAGGCGGCGAACAGCTGAATGGCGAAGTTCGTATTTCTGGTGCTAAAAACTCAGCGCTGCCTATTTTGGCGGCAACGCTCTTAGCGTCTGAACCTGTTACTGTCTGTAACCTGCCTCATCTACATGATATTACGACCATGCTGGAGTTACTTCGCCGCATGGGAGTTGATCTTGTCATTGATGAAAAGCTGAATGTAGAAATAGACGCTAGTACGATTGATAAGCTAGTAGCACCTTATGAATTGGTTAAAACCATGCGAGCTTCCATTCTGGTATTAGGTCCAATGGTTGCTCACTTTGGAGAGGCTGAAGTTTCCTTGCCTGGTGGTTGTGCCATTGGTTCTCGTCCAGTGGATCTGCATATTCAGGGTCTTCGGGCGATGGGTGCAGAAGTGGTGGTTGAGAATGGTTATATTCATGCGAAAACGAATGGCCGCTTAAAAGGTGCTCGCGTATTCTTTGATACGGTTACTGTAACAGGTACTGAGAATATTCTTATGGCAGCTACTCTGGCAGAAGGTCAGAGTGTTATTGAAAATGCTGCAAGAGAGCCTGAAGTAGTTGATTTGGCTGAATGCCTGATTGCAATGGGTGCGGATATTTCCGGTCACGGTACAGACACCATTGTGGTTAATGGCGTCGAGAAACTGCATGGCTGTAGGTTCCCGGTTGTTGCGGACCGAATCGAAACCGGTACTTACCTTGCGGCTGTTGCGGCAACGGGCGGTAAGATTAAAGCTAAGAATACCAATCCTAAAATTCTTGATGCCGTGCTTCAGAAACTGGAAGAAGCGGGTGCCAAAATTACCTGCGGAGAAGACTGGATTGAGTTGGACATGGAAGGGCGTAGACCGAAAGCTGTAAATGTAACTACAGCGCCTTATCCGGCATTTCCAACGGATATGCAGGCACAATTTTCTGCAATGAATGCCGTATCTGAAGGTGTCAGTATTCTCAAAGAAACTATTTTTGAGAATCGCTTTATGCACATGCAAGAAATGATCAGAATGGGTGCGAAGATCAACATCGATGGCAACACCGCTGTGGTCGAAGGTGTTGAAAAACTTCAGGCTGCTCCGGTAATGGCGACGGATCTGCGTGCATCTGCGAGCCTGGTAATCGCTGCGCTTGTTGCCGAAGGTGATACCGTAATTGATCGTATTTACCACATTGACCGTGGTTACGAATGTATTGAAGAAAAACTGCAGTTATTGGGTGCACGTATTAAGCGTGTTCCAAGTTGATAAACAGGTATAGATAAAGCTATGAAGCAGCAACTTACGATTGCACTGTCTAAAGGTCGTA